>JADFGO010000033.1 GCA_022567655.1 Candidatus Neomarinimicrobiota bacterium | reverse complement strand
CTTTTGTCTGCGCTCCCGACAGCAATAGAAAAGCGAAAATCAGAATGATATATCTCGAACGCATAATCAAACCTATAATTTAAATTTTCAAAAGTAAAGAGGAATTCCTTTAGTTCCCCTCTAATAAGAGGCGAAGTCCCGCAGTAAGCGGTTGGTGGCATCGAATCCGAAGGATGAGATGACGGGGTGTGTCAAAAGATTACTTCGTCCGGCTAAGCCGGACTCGCCAGCCCGACTGATGTCTGGCGGGCAATGACGAATTTCCTCTCCCCTTGAGGGGAGTGTCCCGAAGCTTCGGGACGAGGGGTGTTATCGTTTGATAACCTCAGAATTTGGGATGTTCGCCAATCACACCCTCTCCCGAAACAGAATCGGGATAAACTTCCTCCGTAGGAGTTCCTTCGGAACACCTCCCTCGAGGGAGGAGATTACGCATGCGGGCTATCCGGCAGCTGCCGGATGACCGCAAGACCTCGCCTTTATGGAGTCAGGATTTATCCTGACCGCAAGACTGTGCCATTACGGCGTGAGAACCTGTCCCGACAGCCATAATAAATAAACCAACCGGCAACTTTTAATTTCATTTAGCCCTTCTAAATCGTAACTTGATGTAATTATCGCTTTTTTAAATTTAGCTGAGATTTATATGATAAAGAAAATGGACTTTTATCTTTACCGGAAATTCATCGGTACCCTTGTTATGACAAGCATGGCGTTCCTTGCGATATTTTTCGTCGTTGATCTTGTCGAAAATCTTCGGAAAATCCTTGATTCTTCGGCTCCTCTAAGCACCGCCGCACTGTATTCTATTTTAAACCTCCCCTGGTTATTCAACATATCGTTACCTATTGCCGTAATGTTGGCGTCCGTGCTGACGTTCAGTACTCTGGTCAAGTACAATGAACTCGTGCCGATGAAATCCGCCGGAATCAGTCTCTATCGGCTGCTGATTCCCATGATAGTGCTCGGTATTCTTTTAAGCGCATTTTCATTCTTTTTCGGGGAAATTGTCGTCATCAAATCAAACAGGAAGCGCTTTGACATTGCCAGAAAATATTCACTCAGGGGAGCCAAGCGGGAAGCTCTCAGAAAATTCAACCTGAACTTTCAGGAAGGTCCCAACCGGAATATTTCCATCGGGGTTTACAAATACAAAGACCTGAAAGGTCTGAGGATCAACATCCAGTACTTCCGGAGGGAGTCGCTGATACAGAGATTGGACGCTTCTCAAATGCATTGGGACGAGGAAAAATCGAAGTGGATATTCACTGACGTGATACTCAGGAAATTTTCCGGTGATGATGAAGTCATATTGAAATCGGCTCTTGTAGACACAATCGACTTACGGCTTACTCCCGAAGCGCTTAAAAAAGAAAACCGAAAACCGGAGGAGATGAGCTACTGGGAACTCGGAGAATTCGTGACCAGCTTAGAGGCTAACGGGATCGAATCTCGAAATTGGAAGGTGAATCACCTTTTTAAAATATCGCTGTCGTTTACGAACCTGATAGTGATTCTCATCGGTGTCCCGATAGCATCGAACAAAAGGCGAGGCGGCGCGGCTTTCGGAATCGGCGTTGCGTTGTTGGTAAGTTTTATCTTCTACGGATTCATTAAATTCGGACAAACACTCGCCAAGCAGGGGGTATTAGAACCTTTTGCAGGCGTATGGCTCGGAAATGCGGTCTTCTTTCTGGTGTCGATAGTTTTGATTGCGAAAACACAGAAATAATCCGAACTCAACAAAGAACTGATTCAATAACCAAGCGCCGTCCAGAGCGATACCGACACTTCAAAACCATTAGCGTTCTGGGGAGTAAAGGCGCCCCGGAAAGCGTACCCGAAATCTAACCGGAAGCTCATCATCCTCATCCCGAAACCGACTCCCAGCTCTTTGCCTTCCCTGCCGCCGGCGGAGATCCCGATTCGCAGCGGCATTCTCGATTCTCCGTAATATTCGATACCTATTGCGAATCTCCCCACTTTACTCGCATAGATCCGATCGCTGAATCCCTGCTGGTAATCGACGGCTAAGAGCGTGTGCGTCAGTGATTTCGAGGCGCCGAGTCTAAATATGAGCGGTAACCCGATGGAAAAATCCTTTTCGAGCTTTGTACGTTCGTTATCTCCGACCACGAGAGCCGAATACCCTTTTTTCGCAACCCTGTTCAAGTTCAAATTATCTATCGTATAGAAGTATCTGATTTGTTCGTTATTGTCGCTCCATCTTATCTTTCCAAACAGGTTATTTATCGCCATGCCGATGTGCCACCCCGCGATATCTGTCTTCAACAGACCGATATCCACCGATAACCCCCAACCGCCGGAAGACGATCTCACTAAGTATTCTCCTTCTCCCACTATTTTTGTAGAATCCGTGAACAGGTTCGCCTCAGAGTTGATTACACCGAAGTAACCCAATCCTCTGATAACTCTTACCGTGTAACCTAAAAGAAGATTTTTGTAAACACCGCCGTTGGAAAATCCTATCTCTCCCGCGCCCAAGAACTCTCCCCCCGCCTCTAAAGAGTAATCTTTTCCGAGCTCATTGCCGTAGAGCATAACTTCGAAAGGAGCCTTAGGAACAGTCAGATCGCCGACTGTGTAGATATCGGTCGTTACCGCCATATTATTCCATGAGATATTCCCGAGAACGGGCTGAACCGACGCATCGAAGTAAAACGTCAGTCCTTCGTCAGGGATTAGTGACAGGAGCTCTTCTTTTTTATTATCTTTCTCAAGATCAGCGCCGTTGAATTTATTGTATTCGGTCAGGTTCAGGCTCGAGTTCGAAATACCTAAATTAACTTGAACAACCTGCATCGCTATGTAACTTCGGACCAAGGCAAGATTTGCCGGGTTGACTCCCACGCTGAAGAAGTCCCGTGCTATGGTCGTGTACGCACCCCCCATTCCGAGACTGCGTGGGTCTTTCCTGATCTGCGCTGATGATATGCTGACGCTGTTGACAATCAGTAAAGCGGCGGCAATAATTTTATATAACAATCGTTTTTTCATACAGTCAAATTCATTATTAACTAAGGATTAATTCTAACCCTGAATGTCATAACCGATTTGATACCGATAAAGTCGGAGGGTTTAACTGATCTTGGTTCTCCGTCTGTAGACTTCAATGTTATCAATGGTTTTATGTAGTGCACACCCCCCCGTGAAAATATCCTTATCTTGGAGCTGTCGAGAAAGATGCTGTCGCGTTTGAAAGCGATGAATATGCCATTTTCCGGATCCGTATCCGGTAAAACAAGGGTCAGAAGCGTATCGACTTCGAGTGAATCCGGGTGGGCGTCGAAGTCGGTCGAATCTTCACTTATCAGCAGAGAGAGAGTGCCGCTCAATGGAAAACCGTTTGTCAGTTGCGACTCAACTATCGCATAAAGAATATTTTTTTCTATCTGCTCTTTTTGCTCTTCATCAAACGCCGCTATCGTGTTCAACGTTGCCGGTACGAACTTTACCGTTGAGTCGAGCGAAAATGAGAATGGGACTTTCAGCTGATAATCGCCTCCCATGCTCTGTCCGATCGCAACAACTCCTACTCCTGATAGATTCGTCTCACCCGAAATTCTTATCTTATCCGGAAGTATGTTGAAAAAATCTACGATATCCGAATCTCCTGAAGGCACACATTTTTTATTTACACAGGTAGAATCTTTTTTGAAGAGAATCACCGTACTTTCAGGCTCTGTGCTGAACAAGAACGGAGACTCTATCTTGGCATCGCGAAGAATCAGCTCGGCGGAAGTGCCGAAAATCGAGTTGGTACCGAGGATGTTCAGGTCAAGAAACATCGGCACGCTTATGGAATTTTCGAGATTCATAAACAGCTGAACGTCCTCAAGGCTTATCCCTGCAAAACCCTCCGGCATGTCTTCAATATTTGTTTCGGTTGTAGGGATTGTTTCATCGAAATTCGCTTTCCACCTTTGGAATCGAAGGGTATCGAGTTCAATGGTCAGTACAACTGCATCGTTTTGCGTGATCCTGCTCGAGGATCCGGATGGGAGCGTTACAGCCTGAAAGATATATTCGATTTCGGTCAAGGGTACATCTCCGGCCGGGTTCGTAAGGCTGTCCCCTCCTAAGGATATCGTTCTCAATTCTGTCGCTCCCGGCAGAATGTTGTCCCAGACGACTGATTCCGCTGTAACAAGGCTCGAATCGATAAAATTAGGAAGAATCAGTGTCGCCTCAAGGGGTATTTGCAGTCTGTTCTCGATTGAAATAATCAGGTCTTCGGTGTTCGATCTGAATCTTCCGCTTATCAGTTCGGTGCTCCCGGAGATAAGCAGCGGTATGGAATTCATGACTTCTATGTTGATCGGAGGCACGTCGCCCGTCACACTGCTCACTATAAAAGGGGGTACGAATTCTATACTGATAATGATTCTTCCACTCCGTGAAGTACTGTTTACGGTAAACGCCGGTGTACCGGGTGAATCCCCCGTCGTTGTACTTGAGATAGGAGTGACAAAGCTTTTACCGGCAAGGTCTATTTCTCTTACCTCGGTTGTGTCGGGGCCTATCCTGTCGAACTCCGCCGAGCCTAACTGAACCGAATTGGCGTCAGTGAGGACTATGCGCAAATTTGTTATTGGTATTCCCGAATTGGGAGCGTCAATGAATCCGTTGTAAACTGATATCCTGATAATACCCTGCTGCATCTCAGCTTCATCTACCCCAGTGATTCCAATGTCGTTCTCGACAGGTGTCAGCCCGAAAGAGATTATTTCCATGGTTGTGCCGTCCGGTACGCTGTTCAATATCGGCAGCATCTCAGCCAGAGTAAGAGATTGAAACACCTGGTCACTGCCGAAATCATCCAACTCGATAGGTCCGATCTCTTCGATAAATTCAACGGATCCTATTCCTCTAACCGTCAGGCTGTTTTCGTCGAGCGTTACGGTACCTATTGTATCCTGAACGTTCAATCTGAGGATATTGTCGGCGGTTACGTCTATAAAACCATTGGAACTGTCGTCTTCGA
Organism: Candidatus Neomarinimicrobiota bacterium; assembly: GCA_022567655.1. Taxonomy (NCBI): domain Bacteria; kingdom Pseudomonadati; phylum Fidelibacterota; species Fidelibacterota bacterium. The sequence continues at coordinate 14,862 of JADFGO010000033.1, read as the reverse complement.
TAGGTCCTTGCAGGTCTCCGAGCGGATAGATCTCATCGATGAGAGGTATCACGAGGTCCAACTCCCACGATGGAGATTCCGGAGATTCCAAGAGACATCCCTGAAAGGGAATGAGTATGCAGATTAGGGTAAGTGCGTGACTATTTTTGAGAAATATTTTCATTTCCAGTAGTTCAGCCTTACGATTCGCTACTGGTGATACTTAGAGCTTCTTCGTCAAGTTCCCTGTTCCCATGAGGAAAGGTACTTTACCTGCTCATCTGTTAAGCTGTCGATCGATACGCCCATGCTGTCGAGTTTCAGCTGTGCTATAAATTCATCGATTTCGGAGGGTACGTCATGCACTTTTACTTCAAGATCATTTTGCAGGCTATACTCCGACGTAAGCGCCTGAACAGCAAAACTCATGTCCATCACGCTTGCCGGGTGTCCTTCTGCGGCAGCCAGATTTATGAGGCGGCCCTTAGCCAGAACGTAAATTGTCCTGCCGTCGCTTTGCTTATAAGCGTCCACGTTATCTTTTATGTCCTCTTCGACAGATTCGGATAATTCACTGAGTTCATCAAGATTGATCTCAACGTTGAAATGCCCTGAATTCGCAACTATCGCTCCGTCTTTCATCTTCTCGAAGTGTTCTTTCCTCAGTACGTGAATGTCCCCCGTAAGAGTACAGAAAAGGTCGCCTTCAGACGCCGCTGCGTCCATCGTCATTACCCTGAACCCGTCCATCATCGCTTCAAGGGCGCGCGTCGGATCAATTTCGGTCACAATAACGTTTGCGCCCATCCCCTGTATCCTGCTGGCAAAGCCGCGTCCGCACCATCCGTATCCGGCTACGACCACATTTTTTCCGGCTATCAGCATATCGGTAGCGCGGATTATTCCGTCGACCGTTGACTGTCCCGTTCCGTAGCGGTTGTCGAAAAGATGCTTCATCTTGGCGTCGTTCACCGCCATCACAGGGAGTTTCAGCACTCCGTCAGCTTCCATCGCTTTTAGACGTATAACACCGGTAGTAGTTTCCTCCATTGAGCACTTGATCTCCGAAGCCTGATCTTCGTACTCCGAATGGAGAATTGTCACGAGATCGGCTCCATCGTCCATAGTTATGTTCGGCTTGTGTTCCAAAGCTGTCTTGATATGAGAATAATACATCTCATTATCTTCGCCATGAATAGCATATACGGAAATCCCTTCATGAACCACGAGTGCGGCGGCAATATCATCCTGCGTGCTCAGCGGGTTGGATGCGCATAACAGGATGTCGGCGCCCCCCACTTTCAGAGTCCGCATGAGATTTGCCGTCTCAGCCGTAACGTGAAGGCAAGCGGACATCTTTACACCATCGAGCGGTTTTTCTTTTTCAAATCTATCACGTATGAACGAAAGAACGGGCATATCCCTGTCTGCCCAGTCCATTCGGCGTTTACCCGCATCCGCCAATGATTCATTTTTTATGTCGTTCCCCAATTATATCTCCCAATTCATTTATTCAGTGTTAACAATCATCATTTTTTTAGGTCTTCAACTCTGTCTAACTGTTCCCAAGTAAAACTCGATTCATCCCTGCCGAAGTGACCGTAAGATGCGGTTTTCTTGAAGCGGGGCGCTCTCAGTTCGAGTGCGTCTATCATAGCTTTCGGCGTGAAGTCGAATTTATCTCTGATAAGCCTTACCAGCTCCTCATCAGACTGATTTCCCGTTCCGAATGTCTGAACCTGTACCGATACAGGTTCGGCAACCCCTATTGCGTATGCTAATTGTAGCTGACATCTATTTGCAAAACCTGCCGCTACAAGGTTTTTTGCCACATAGCGAGCCATATATGCCGCTGACCGGTCGACTTTTGTGGGGTCTTTCCCGGAAAATGCTCCGCCGCCGTGAGACGCAAATCCTCCGTAAGTATCCATAATAATTTTCCTTCCGGTCAGACCCGCATCGGCTTTCGGACCGCCTTCCACGAACCGCCCTGTCGGGTTGATATGGTATATAGTTTCACCGTTGCTTAAGAACTCTTCAGGAATTACCGATTTTATGGCGAGTTCTATCATTTCATCCGCTAATTTTTCATTACTGACTGACGGTGTGTGCTGAGTAGAAAGAACAACGTTCGTAACCGCCACAGGCTTATTGTCAACGTACTTCACAGTAACTTGCGATTTGCCGTCGGGGCGGAGGTAGTCCACTTCTTCTGCTTTTCGAATCTCAGCCAGCCTTTTAGTAATCTTGTGCGCTAAATATATCGGAGTGGGCATGTACATCTTGTTTTCGTCCGTCGCAAACCCGAACATCATACCCTGGTCTCCCGCACCGTCCCTGTCGACTCCTAAAGCTATATCGGGAGATTGTTGGTCTATCGCCGTCAGGACCGAACACGTCTCATAATCAAATCCCATGCTCGCATCGGTATATCCTATTTCCTTTATGCATTCCCTTACGATGGAAGGTATCTCGATGTACGTACTTGTCGTGATTTCTCCCCCGACAAGCACCATGCCTGTCGTAACAAACGTTTCACAGGCTACCCGTCCCATCGGGTCGTTTTCGTAGATAGCATCAAGCACTGAATCCGATATCTGATCGGCGATCTTGTCAGGGTGACCTTCCGTCACCGATTCTGATGTGAATAAATATTCAGACATATACCTTCCTAACTTAACGTTTTTCCGGTCTAATCGAACTTAATTTCGGAGTAGTCCCCGACGCTCAGTTTTCGAACAGTTCCATGGACGAGCGCGTGTTCTCCAATGAGCGATCCCGAGACACTGCAATTTTCGAGTGTTGCCCCTTTCGCCACTACAGAATCGGAAATTATCGTATTTTTTATTATGGCTCCCTCATCGATTGTCACATGAGGACCCACGATTGAATTAACCAGCTGCACTGTCGGTGCGACATAGCAGGGTTCGTTTACGACGCTGTCACTTACCTTGGTGGCGTTTCCCCCCGATTTGTCCAATAAGACTCTGTTAGTGTCCAGAATTGAACTCCAACTCCCGCAGTCATACCAATTATCGACGTCGAAAACTTCAATCCTCTCTCCCCTTTCAATCATATCCTGTAATGCGTCGGTCAGTTGAATCTCACCCTTCGTAGTAACGTTTTGTTCGATTATTGTTTCTATCGACCGTTTTAATATCGACTGATTATTTATCAGATAGATACCGGCGATCGCTAAGTTGCTTTCGGGATTCTCAGGTTTTTCCACCAATTTCTCTACATAGTCGCCGTTCATTTCAACAACCCCGAATAACTGAGGATTAGGAACTTCCCGGACACCTATTGCTGAAACAGATTTTTTCAACAGTTTTTTAAGATCGATGTCTATTATCGTATCGCCCAATATTATCAGCGCCGGATCGTCGCTTTCTTCGAGAGCTTTATTGACCGCATGACCAAGTCCCTTCCTTTCGGTCTGCCCCACGGTGCGGGTAATTTCGGGATAGTTTGTCTGGAGGAACCGTTCTACTTGCGGGGCTTCGTATCCGACGACCACGACGATTTCATCTACTCCGGCATCGACTAAAAAATCTAATATGTGCCCGATGATCGGTTTGCCGGCTACGTTGAATAGCACCTTAGGAGTAGTGAGCGTATGTGGTCTGAGCCGCTTCCCAATCCCTGCCGCTGGCAGTATCGCTTTCAACTAATCTGTTCACTCATATTCGTGATTTCCGTTCTTTTACAATCCGCTTAATATATACTTTCCTGCCTAAAGCGCAACTACTCAGGAACGGCATGATCAATATATCTCAGTTTATGTTTATACTTCTTCAAACGCCTGCGGAGTTTTTCCGCCGCCCCGTCCACCGACTTGAACATATCGTCGCTTACGTCTGTTGTTACGAGGTTCTTTTTATAGACTCTCATAATGATTTCCGCGATATTGTCGTTTTTCACCTTTTCAAGAATTACACTGCAATCTACTATACCGTCATACAGCTTTTCGAGTCGATTGACCTCCATCTCCGTATATCTCTCTAATTTCTTGCTCATCCTGAAATTTCTTGCAGTGATCTCTATCTTCATCCGTTAGTTCCTTTCGTTTGAACCCTCTTAAAAGCAAGGCTTATTCTTTAGCTTTTATCCGATTCAGCCCTTGGATGTGCCTGTTTATACGTCTTTTTAAGCCCTTCAGTCTCAAGATGCGTATATATTTGAGTCGTCGATAAATCCTCGTGTCCCAATAGTTCTTTCACCGAGTTCAGGTCTGCTCCTCTTTCAAGCATGTGCGTTGCAAACGTGTGCCTTAGAGTATGCGGGCTCATGTTTTCCTTGGTAACAGTCATTTCCATGTATTTTTTCACTATCCGTTGAATGCCTCTCGGCTTCAATCTCTTTCCGAACCTGTTTAAAAAAAGGGCAATTTCCGTGCCATCTTTATTCTTAACCGCTCTATACTCCAAATACCTGTTTATTGCCGTCCAGGCGGGACCCCCCAGCGGTACTATCCTCTCCTTGGAACCCTTACCGACCAATTTCAGGCTTCCTGATTCCCGGTTTAAGTCTCTCACGTTCAGCGCTACGATCTCCGCTAATCTCGCACCGCTGCTGTAGAGCATTTCAAGTAAAGCGGAATCTCTTGTTCCGGCAAATGTGTCCGACACCGGCGCTGTAACAAGTTTCACAGCTTCATCGATCGACAAAAGGGACGGCAACTTCTTCTCCACCTTCGGGAAACTTACGTTTTTTGCAGGGTTGTTTTCTAAAGCCCCCGTCCGGACGAGATACTTAAACCACGACTTCAAAGCCGCGAGTTTTCTCGCTGCGCTTTTTCTGCTTATCCCCTCTTCTATCAATTTCCCGAGAAAATGACGAACGGACGTTTTATCGATATCCAGAACTCCGATATCGGGGTTTGAATGGTACTCCGTCAAAAAATCCGTGAATTGTCTGAGGTCTGTAGCGTACGCTTTTATAGTCTTATCGGAGTAATTCAACTGAACTTTTAACGCCTCGAGGAAGTTTGCCGCATCCTTACCAATATTACTTTTTTCATTCTCTTCCGAAACAATAAGATCCTGTACCGTTTCAGATTTCAAGGGAACCTCCCGGCTCAATTACAGCCGCTTCCAGGTTCAAAGCCTTCACTCCCTCAACAAATGATTTCGGATCGGTTTTGATCAAATCGAATGTATTGTAGTGCATCGGTACGTTCAGTTTTGCTTGCAGAAATTCCGCCGCTTTGACGGCGTCTTCCACTCCCATGGTGAAGTTGTCGCCGATTGGAAGCAGAGCCGCGTCGATGCTCGTCAACTCCCCGATTAGTTTCATATCCAGAAAAAGACCCGTGTCACCTGCATGATAGATATTTTTTCCGTCGATTGAGATGATAACACCGCACGGATTGCCGAGATATATTATCTCCCCGTCAGGCTTACTGAGTCCGCTTCCGTGGTGGGCTATCGTCAGCTTAACCCTGCCGAAGGGAAATTCTCTGCTCCCTCCTATATGCATCGCCTCTGTTTTCGCCCCCTGACGGGAAAAGTAAGACGCTATTTCAAAGTTAGCGATGATAGGCGCTCCCGTTGACTTAGAAATTTCCAATGCATCCCCGACATGATCGTCATGACCATGAGTTATGATTATATAATCCGGGTTCAGATCCTCCTTGGACACTGTGGCGAGCGGATTTCCGGAGATAAACGGATCGATCAGAATGCTGCCGCTCTCCGATTTTATTTGAAACGCTGAATGCCCAAAAAAAGTCAGCTCAGTCATGATTAGTTACCCCCTATCTGTATTTGTCGAATTCGAGCGCCGTTAAGACCGATTTGACGTCATCCGGCAGCGGAGAATCGAACACGACCTCCTTACCCGTAACGGGATGAACCATCGTCAGCCTGCTTGCATGGAGAGCCTGCCTCGAAATCAGATCTAATGCTTTTACCGCTGTCTTCCTCCTCTCAGGCGTCACCATACCTGCCATCCGCCCTCTTCCTCCGTACTCCTTGTCTCCGAATATTTGATTCCCCGTATGTGATAGATGTACCCGGAGCTGATGAGTACGCCCGGTAACCGGAAGTAAAGTAAGCAGCGACGTAAAGTCCATTTCGGCTTTTACTGCGTACCGCGTGACGGCGGATTTCCCGTTTTCATCAACCGTCATCTTTGTTCTATCTTTTTTGTTTCTTCCTACGGAATATGAAATCTCACCGGTGTTATTGGGCATCTTCCCCCAGACGACCGCGGTGTATTCCTTCTTAATTTTTCTCGCCATGAACATATTCGTGATGGCAGCATGCACATTATCGTTTTTTGCTATGATTAACAGACCGCTTGTCCCTTTATCAAGGCGGTGAACAATTCCCGGTCTGAAAGGACCACCGACCGAAGAGAGCGATTTCGAATAATGAAGAAGTCCGTTCACGAGAGTACCGTGCAGATTACCGCGTGCCGGATGTACTACAATGCCCGCCTGCTTGTCGAGCACTATTATGCTTTCGTCTTCGAAGATAATGTTTAATGGTATCTCTTCCGGCTCCGCGGCAATGGGCGCCTCACCGGGGATGGTTACCGTTATGCTCTCTCCTGAATCGACTATATGACTCGGGCGCACCGGTTTTCCGTCAACCAGCACTTCTGATTCCGTTATTAAACGTTTCACCTGAGACCTGCTGAGATCTCCAATCTGTCTCGAAAGGAACTTATCGATCCTTTCCGGTTTTTTATTCTCAGGCACTGAGATGGTCATTGACTGACTCATCAGGTGATTCCTCGATTGTTTCTTCTTTTTCTTTAAAGCTCCATGAGATTATCAAAAACCAGATCAATCCGACTGAAACCGCTGAATCGGCGATGTTGAAGACCGGCCATCTGTAACTCGAAATCCCGACGTCTATAAAATCAACTACTTTGCTGAATAAAATTCTATCTATCAGGTTTCCGACCGCGCCCCCGAAAATCAGCGCAAGGGGTAGATATACACTAATGCCCTCATCGCGGTATTTATACAAATAATAAAGCACCACCATGCTGGCAACGAATGATATCGCTGTGAAAAATCCCAGATTGGATACTACTATGCTGAAGGCCAGACCTTTATTCTCGACAAAAGTAAACCTCACCAAACTCCCTATGACATTAAACGATTCACCCAGTTCCATTTGGTGTTTAACTATGTTTTTTGTGATCTGATCGAGGATCACGACTATGCCGGATATCGATAGTGCTTTTAGCACAAGAATTTCTCTAAGTTATTTGGAGCCGTTTTCTTTGACGTCGGTTTTGCAGGGTACGCACATCGATGCGTGGGGTACAGCTTCTAATCTCTTCTTTGGGATAGGTTCGCCGCACATGTTGCAAACACCGTATTCTCCTCTTTCAAGTCTTTCCAATGCCTCGTTCAAGTAACCAAGATACTTGTTCTCTCTCGTGAGAAAAAGATAGGCTTTCTCCCTTTCTTGCGAATCGGTCCCTAAATCAGCCATATGGTATGAATAATTAGAGGGATTCCCGGAAGATTCACGGGACGATTCCTCTACCGCTGTCTCTTTCAATAATCCCAATTCTTCCAACAGCGCGTCGCGCTTTTCGAGTATGATCTTCCTAAAATATGTTTTGTCTTTTTTATTCATACGAGCTAATGCCGATTTCCGTTTGAGACCCTTTCGATTCCAACTTTGACCGTCTCTTCTCCGATCCTTATATCCTGGCTATATTCTCCCTCTTCAAATTCGTACCCGATTTTCTCGGCGAGTACTTCGTTCGCCAGGTAACTCTCGTTCTCCTTTACCGCATCGAGTAAATTCCCGTCTAAAGAAAGATACATATTTATTCTATCAGAAACATCAAATTCCGCTTCTTTTCTTAAATTATTTATATCGTGAACTAATTCACGTACCAGCCCCTGCCTCACAAGTTCAGGCGTAAGGGTTGTATCCAGAGCCGCCCTCATCTCATTATTTTCCACTATCACCATTCCGTCAACCTGTTCATGCTCAAAACTGACCATTTCCCTCGTGATTTCAAATTTATCCGCTCCCGAAGTTATCGAAAATATATCACTTTTACTCAAAGCTATATTCAATTGTTCCACATCAGTAGATTTTAACAGCTCTCCTACTTTTTGAGCGTTCTTCCCGAATGCCGGACCTAATTTCTTGAAATTCGGTACTGCTTTCAGCACAGACAGTTCATCCATGTTGTCTATAACGTTCAATTTCTTTATGTTCAATTCTTCCAAAATCTGGTCGGACAGCTTTAGAAGCACTTCCTTCTCCTCAGCTGCGTCCGTGAAAAAATGGATCTCTTTGAGCGGCTGTCTGACCTTGATCTGCGCTTTGTTTCTTGCGGCTCTTCCCGCTTCGACGGCTTTGATAACCGTATCAACGGCATTTATGAGTTTTTCGTCGATCAATTCTTCATTCAGTTCGGGCCAGCTTGAAAGATGAACGGAATCGGGCGCTCCGTGAAGTTTATCCCGAACGAGATTCGAGTAAATTTTTTCCGTCAAGAAAGGAAGAATGGGCGCTAAAATCTTGATTAATGTCACAAGCGCCTCATAAAGAGTATCATATGCATGCAGTTTGTCCGTGTCGTTCGAGCTTCTCCAGAACCGCCTCCTTGAACGCCGCACATACCAGTTCGAAAGATCGTTCAGGTATTTATCTACCCGCCTCATAACTCCGACTGTCTGGTAACCGTCCAATTCTTTCGTAGCATATTTTACCAGTAAGTTAGTCTTCGCTATAAGCCACCTGTCAAGTTCGGTTCTTTCTTTTGCGGGTGTCCGTTTGTTCGGATCGTATTTGTCGATAGAGGCGTATGTGGTAAAAAAGGTGTAAACGTTCCAGAGCGTGAGAATCTTCCTCCGGTTTTCGTCTGCGAGTCCATATCCAAAAAGAAGATTGTTATAAGGATTTTGCGAAGCGAAAATCCAGCGGAGCACATCGACGCCCATCGTGTCGGCTGCCTCTTCAAAGGGAATTGCGTTACCTGCGCTCTTATGCATGTCATCACCCTTTTCATCCTTTACGAGTGCGTGACCGAGAACGTTTTTGAAGGGTACGCTGTTTTCCATCACGGCGCTCATGGCGAGCAAGCTGTAAAACCAGTTTCTGAACTGTCCCGGAAACGATTCGGTGATAAAATCAGCCGGAAACCAATTCTCCCAGTGACTGCGGTCAGTGTTGTATCCCATGGTCGAGTACGGCACTATTCCCGCGTCGAGCCATGGATTGCCCACTTCAGGTATCCGCGATACCTGCTCACCGCATTCGGAACATGCGATCTTCACTTCGTCGATCCAGGGTTTATGAGGGGTGTGTCCCTCAAACGCTTCCCAGCCCGAAACCGCTCTTTTCTGTAATTCTTCACGGCTCCCCATTACATCAAGGTGACCGCATGAGTCGCACTCGTATATCGGCAGAGCAAGTCCCCAATACCGTTTTTTGGATATGTTCCAATCTTGCATATTCGAAAGCCAGTCGAGTTCCCTTTCTAATCCGAAGGAGGGCATCCAGTTGATCTTTCTTGTTATATCCATAATGTCGCCGCGCAGTTCGTCCATAGAAATGAACCATTCATCGACAAGTCTGAATACCAGCTCGGTTTTACACCTCCAGCATACAGGGTATCTGTGGCTGATAGTCTCCTTTTTGAAGAGAAGCCCTTTTCCCTTGAGATTATTGAATATCCAGTCGTTTACCTCTGTAACATTTTTTCCTGTCAGCTCCCCGAAGCCATCGATGTAGCTTCCCTCTTCGTCGAGCGTTTTAATGACCGTGAGATCGTATTTCTTGCTCAATCCGTAATCCTCCCGGCCGCAGCCGGGGGCAATGTGCACTATTCCGGTTCCCTCGTCTTCACTCACATCATCCCATTCGATTACTTTGTGCTCCACGTTCTCCTGAACAGGCAATTCCCCGAACGGCGCCGAGTAAGACCATCCTATCATCTCTTTTCCCGTTAATCTGTCGAGGACCTTATTTTCCGCTTTTATCTCCTTGTGTCTGCTCTCAGCCATGTATATGACCTTACCCTCAAATTCTGCTTTTACGTATTTTATATCGCTTTTGACGGCGGCGGAAACATTAGCGGCAAGCGTCCAGGGAGTAGTCGTCCATATAAGCAAAAATTCATTATCCCTTTCTAAAAGCGGGAATAGTACAAAAACACTCGGATGTTTTATCTCTACGTAACCCTCGGTTGCTATCTCGTGTTCGGATAGAGAAGTACCGCATCTCGGACACCACGGCATTACGTCATCCCCCTTGTAAATCAAACCCCTCTCATGGCATTTCTTGAGGAACGACCATATTGTATAGTTGTTCTCATCTGAATACGTGTAATACGAATTGTCCCAATCCATCCATTGTCCAAGCCGGATCGATTGTTCGGTCTGAACGGCGGAATATTTTCTTACGCGTTCTTTGCACTTTTCGACGAATTTATCAACGCCGTAACTTTCTATATCCCGTTTAGACTTGAATCCGAGATCCTTTTCGACCTCTACCTCCACCCACAGCCCCTGACAGTCGAAACCGTTCTGATACCGCTGATTATACCCCTGCATCGCCTTGTACCGTTGAAATATATCTTTATAGGTTCTACCCCAGGCATGATGCACACCCATCGGATTATTGGCAGTTATCGGTCCGTCTAAAAATGAAAACCGTTTGCCGTCTTTGTTCTTTTCCCTTAGCTTGTTGAAGGTGTCTTCTTCTTTCCACCGCTCAAGCACCTCCTTTTCAAGGGAGATAAAATCTATTTTACTCTGTTCTTTTTCGATCATGGATAAGACTAAGCTTCATCTGTAGAGTTGTCTGAAGTTTCGTTTCTGACCACAAATATGAAATCATAGTCATAATCAGTAGCGAGCTCGGCGGACTTCGAAGCAAATTCCTCCTCGATTTCCGCTATGTCGTCGTTCGGTGTGGTGACTTCTATGACTATCGATGCGTCTATTTCCTTGGTGACATTTGTAATCGTAGCGTCGGGAAACATCTCTGATATTGCGATTTCCAACTCCTGAATGATTCCTTGCAGCTCGATTTCCGTGATCATTTAATTCTCCTTAAATCCGACTTCCGTTTATCAATTAAGATACTCTGCAACCAACAATGAAAGCTTCTCCCTTGTCTTCGGGTCGATCGCATTTTTGTCTGTGATCAGCGCGGTGCTCAACGATGTGGCACAAACGCAATCCCGTTTGTCAGGTATAGCCTTCAGGACGGTTTGTAAATTCTTTTTTACGTATTCCGCCGTGTAACTCAAATTTTTCATTACTTCCGGAACTGAAACAGGTTCTAATTCTTCATGCCATGCATCGTAATCGGTTACGAGTGCGATTGTCGCGAAACAAATTTCCGCTTCCCTTGAAAGGCGCGCCTCCGCGAGGTTGGTCATCCCTATGACATCCATCCCCATATTTTTGAAAACCATACTCTCAGCCTTCGTTGAAAACGCCGGTCCCTCCATATTTAAATAGATCCCACCGTTATGAACCTTTACTTCATTTCCTGAGATTGTCTCAAAAATAATATTTGAGAGCACAGGACAGACAGGGTCAGCGAAAGATATGTGCCCGGCAATACCTTCACCGAAGAAAGTGCTTTCAGCAGATTTTTTAGTCCTGTCAAAAAATTGGTCCACTATCACTATATCGCGCGGGGCTATATGTTCTTTATACGAGCCGACGGCGGAAATCGAGATAATCCTTTCAACACCCAGCGTCTTCATCCCGAAAATGTTCGCCCTGTAGTTTATCTCCGACGGAAGTATCTTATGCCCTTTTCCATGCCTCGGGAGGAAGACGACCTCTCTGCCATCGGCTTGAAATACAGTGAAATCATCAGAGGGTTTTCCCCAGGGAGTATCGAGAGATACTTCGTCCACCATTTCCAATCCTTCGATGCCGTAAAACCCTGATCCGCCGATAATACCTATTTTTTTAGCTCTATCCAACTACAAGTCCTTTCTAACTCAAGCGTCGGAAATTATATATAGGTTCCTCTAATGTCAAGAAAAAAGCCTGATATATTTCAGACCGGTTTTCAGTGGAATTTTATCCTATAAGTCTTATATATACAAAGAGTTGTGGGTGGTATTATATTTCGTGCTCCTAAGTGACGATGAGATGTAAGATTGAGCAGAAAATAATTAAGGCATCTCGGTTTAATACCTTAAATTGATCATAGTGCCGATTGCAGGTATAATCAAACGAAATGAACCGGGTGTATGGGTAATCCCGATTACCGGAAAAGCGCCTTAATGCTTCCCCAGGTTTCTCTCGCTGATGAGAGCGTCGGCGAAACGGATATCACCGACGAGTAACTGAAAGTTTTGTCTGCATCAGCATCAACAATTTTAATGCGATAATTATAGGTACGTGAGGCTATCTTCGCAAAGACAGTCTGGTCATAATACGAATAATGACTTTCACTTCCCAGAGGGTTTACCTTGCCGATATATGTGTAGGTTCCGCCCGGAGCGCTCCGCTCAACCTGATATTCCGATAAGTTGACTTCCACGCCCGAATCCCACTCCAGCATAATGCCGTTATCGAAAGGATAACCGGTGAAGTTTTTCAGAATCGATCCGCCGAATATCGTGCCGGACAGCAGAGCGACAGAGATAATTATAGGAAATATTTTATTTGACATATATGATTCCGGCGGTTTAAAGTATTATATAAAGCTCAGTTTAGCGGAAAATATGCGTTTGTCAAGTAATTTTTAACATTTATGACTCTAAGTCAGTCCGGAAAGTTCTGTAATTCCCTTAAAAACAACAGGGTCGGTTTAAAACTAAACCGACCCTGTTAGCTTAAATTCAGGGATATTTACTTCATCATTATCATTTTACGAACTTGAACGAAATCATTCGCCTGAATTCTGTAGAGATATACGCCTGATGAGATCGGAGCACCTGACGAGGTCAATCCGTTCCAGGTGACCGAGTGGTAACCTGCGGTCATCTCTTCGTCCACCAGCGTACTTATCAATTCTCCTTTCAGATTGTATATCTTCAGAGAGACACTGCCTGAATTCGGAATCTGGTACTCGATACGCGTCGTGGGATTAAATGGATTCGGATAGTTTTGATCGAGCGCATAGACTTCCGGAATCCCGGTATTATACCAGTCGATACCCGTTAGCGCAGGATTGACCACATTAGAGGATAACCCTTCCTGATTAGCGAAGTCGGTCGCGGTGACGTAGTAAGTGTATGCAACGTCCGTCAAAACGTCCGTATCTAAGTACACTGTCAATATAGTGTTCTCCACCGGTTGAAAATCTCCGCCGTTTACCGAACGGTAAACCGTATAGTATTTAGCTTCCTCATTCACTATCTCGGTCCAGGTGAGTTCAATTCCTGCCGAAACCAGCATTCCGCTGAGACTCGGTGCGTCCGGAATCAGGTTATCAACCGAATATCCTTCTCCGGGGAAACCCGGGATGAACTCTTCGCCGAACTCGGTGTGGGCTCTGACCATGAATGTTGACCACCATATCTCCGTAGGCGATATGCTGTCCCCGAGAGTCGGAGCTACGTAGGAATATTCGGGAAATCCTACATCCGGGATTTCATCGATGTAGTCCCATAGTTCCTGAGACATCAGTATTTGAGTCTCACTCGGCGCAGCTGCCGGCGGAGCCTCTCCCATGTCGATTACCAGTCTCCACAATGTATAGAATGTAATATCAGTGAAGTCGATGGATGCCGCATTCCATATAACCCGGACCTGTCTACCTTGGTCGTTAGGAATGTCAATGACCGCCTGAATGTCTGGCAAGCTGAATCCGGCTCCCTTCTCAAGAAAGAAATCCACAGGGACAGTGTTGTTGTTAACGGAAACCGAACTGACGAAATCGGGCATAAACCCTTCCGCAAGGGCAAACATGGTATACATTCCGTTGAGAACCGGAAGGAGGTAATACCCACCCGGACCAGTCCCCGTGCAGTTAAAAATGTCCTCTGTATTATCAACGCTCGCACAGATTCCCGCGAACCTAACCGGATCGCCTGTATCTATGTCATACACGGTACCTTCGATATATCCCTCTGCCGAGGAGACATGAATATCTATGTTCGTTTCTCCGGTTTGTACTTCCGAAAAATCCTGAACCACGAATTGATCCCCTGAAAGGTGGCACGCTGATACACAATAACCGTTGTTCGGGAAATCCGCAGCGGACGAGACCTCTACTGAATAAACCCCGGCTGTTACACTCGTCGTTTTGGAAAAGCCGAGGTCAGACGTGGCTCTTACAACGATACCACTCGTCACAACATCGTCCAGGTAGGTGACTCCGGTGATGGTACCATTAACAGTATGAGCAACCATGTCAATAGAAGTCATTCCTCCGGGCAGGAGGAAAATATGCTCCGTAAACGGGACAAGGTAATTCTCGAGTAGGTCATCCTCATCGGGGAATACAAACCAGTCTCCTCCCACTACGTTAAAGCTGGCAATTCCCGATGCGTCCGTCGTTTCTTCGACTCCTATATCGAAATTATCAGAAAACGCGAAGATGCGAATATTCGGGATAGCCATCCCTGACCCGTCCCTAAGAGTTACATCTATCGTGGCATCGCCTGCAATGAAATTGAAGTCAACTCCAACCTCATCCCCGGTGATAAATACAATAATTGAAGGTGGGCTTGGGAACAGACCGTCCGTTACTCCAAAAAAGTCTTCCGCCACAACTAACCAGTAACCAGTCCGGTCAGTGGGAAGATGCAGCGTGTAATTACCGGAAGCATCTGTAGTCGCAAGAGCCCCGTCTTGTGTGCTCTGACCGAAGTCGGAGCAGAATTCATCGATGCAAGATTCCGCAAACATTATCACGTCTTCATATCCGCCTCCAACAGTTCCGGAGACGGAGAAACCGGTTGGCACCGAATTTATCCAGAGGG
>JADFGO010000032.1 GCA_022567655.1 Candidatus Neomarinimicrobiota bacterium | reverse complement strand
GGACTGTCGCATCGCTCGTTTCACATCTTTTGGCAAGCCCCTGAAGAGATAAAATCACTACCTCATCCATATGATTTTGTGTGTAATCCGCTACACGCTTTTCAGAATTCCTGAGGGAATTGTATCTATTATTTATCAGGAAAATTGGGCTTTTACTTTCTGTGCTCGAGAGTATTCTCCTTAAAAATTAAAGTCAGTATCAAATTTAAAAATCTTACAAATACTATTTGTAGTCTTTACAACATATAATGAGTTTTTGTGTTTATTTTGCTACCTTACAAAACATAGATACTAATCGTCCAGCCAAATGTCAAGCTAAAATTAATTCTAAGTCCTAATATAGCTTAAATTTTATCTCTCAAGAATCCTGCCTGAACTTGTTATAAGTAAATATTTAAGATATTTTTCCACATTTGAGTGCCCTATTGGTGTAAGTGCATGATATATAGTATAGGACGGAGAACTTTTAAGCCATTGGCCGGTGGTTCTTCCGGAGGAACTCCACTGGAGGAGTCCACCCGGGCGTACTGCAGTGCGTGCCTTAGTGTATTTCTATAGCTGAGTGGTGACTGTTTTGGACCTCAGGTTTTCTTGATATTTGAGTCACATGCCCCTATTTGTTATAGACGTGATCAATCACTTCTTTTTCAGAGCTTGCCGTCAATTCCCACATCTGAAACGACCTTTCGTTAAATCCTCTAAAACCGGCGACGGATTTGTTTGAGGGTCCATATGTCTTAAAAAGTATATAATGCTCCCTAAGGAGCTCCATAAGACTTTCCGGCGGCATCGCAGTCTCTTTCTTGTGATTAGTTGTGATAACAACAATCTTAGGCAGGTGCTTCCTAACTAATGATACAAACTCATTTCTCTTTTTTGTAACTAATTCAGAGGGCAGATCAACAACAAAGTATTGGAATGGAGTTAGTCCCGGAAGAATGCGGCGTTGAGCTAACATTGGTATTATCATCTGGTATCCCCAGAATGCGAATACCTCTTCGTTATTAAGACGACTTTTCAAATCATCAGCAATTTTATAAAGTTCATAATTTTCTGCCATGAAGGACTTGTTCCCTTTCATCTCACTTGAAATTCTTTCCCATGCGAACGAAATATGCTTTGTTCGGATAATCCCTGAAGGAAGTATGATTAGCAATCCCAGAAAAACGATCATAACCTTTGACCTTGAAGCATCGGCTGATGAATCTACCCAACTATACAATTTCGCTGCACCTATTGCGGCGACAATAGTGATCGCCGGAATACTAACGATCCCGTAATGAATGAAACCAGTGTTTCCAAAAGCGAATGCCTCCATAAGAGTAGCGAGTAGTAGAACCAATATAGGCGACCATTGTTTGTCCAACCGATACAATCCTAAAAAGAAAAAAGGAATAATAGGGTAGAGCGCTTTTATCATGTTCTTCAATAGAATAATATTGCCGAGTAACCAACCTTTTCCAATATAACCTCCCATTGCGTACGCGGGATTGTAGTTGAACTGAATATCGATAAAATGGCTGAGTGTACCTGTTACAGATAAATAAGCGATGAAGATCGTAAATACCGTTATGATACCTGAGAAATATATTGTTGTTGTACGGAGTTTAGATACCGTAATCTGTGGATTAACCGCCCAGAATATACCCCAGGCGAGAACCGATATCAGCGCTGATTGTCGGACTAACGCCGCACATCCGATTGCGAGACCAAATAAATATAAAGTGGATAATCGCGGACTTTGCCAATCGGATTTAACAAGAACATATAGACCAATCAGGTAAAAGAGCAGCTCATAGTTTTCTATCCTTCCTCCGCCATATGAGAAAACGTATTTGTTTACAAACAGGGCGAACAAAAATGCTGCACCGAGAGAGAGCCAGTATTCACCGCTGATCTGTCTCGTAACAAAATAAACTAAGAGAACAGATGCGCACACAATCAAAAATTCGGTTAATAATATAACGTAGATGGAAGATCCGAAAACCAGCATAGGTACGGCATTTATGAAAAGCATGAGTGGAGTTTTTATAAAGAAAATATCACGGTACGGCAAATCTCCAATACTCACCATCCAGCTTGAATAAGCATAATATTGAACATCGAATCGGGACGGAAACAACATCTGTAGGAAGCGCAGGAATAGTATCACACACATGAGACTGGTTAAGGCGTAACCGGGTGTGCTAAGCCACTTTTGGGCTGTCTCGATCACTTTTACATGCTGTTTCAAAACTTTCAGGAGCTCGAACTGATTCTCGTCATTATTTGGTCCCCGTAAATAGCTGGAAGGGTAAGAAAGGAGGTAAAAATGGTAACTTCTCAAGGAATCCTTCTAATTTCGCGCCCCATGAGGTGTTTGCTAAGAATGGGGGGAAAAATCCGAAACGACCGACATCAAGATTACTTAATCCCGCCTCCTTCATTGCGTTGAATATGACTTTTTTTCGCATCTTCGTAATACCGCCATCACCCTCCCACGTCATACCGGGAGTTATTGCAATTTGAATGTAATAGAGAGGGTTAAATGCATTCGGCTCAAGAAAAACTATTTTTCCTCCCGGCTTGAGTAATTCAGTCATGGCATGGTAGCATCGTTCAATATTATGCAGGTGATGGAGCGTGAAAAAACCAATTACTTTATCGAACTTGCTCTCTAATTCGGGAGGATAATCGATTATATCAGAGCAGTATAGTGGAATGTTGTATTTACCTCCATCTGCTTCCTGAAGTTGTTCAAGTAAACCCGGTGTAAGATCCAGCCCTTCGACTTTAAAGCCCCGTTCAGCCAAAATAAGAGTGTAGCGACCAATGCCGCAACCTACGTCCAAAATCCGGTCGTTCTTGGTAATTTCCGCGTATATGAGCATCTCATCTACATGACGATTGAGATAAGGTGTGTTAACCGGTTGCATCGTCTTTTTAAAAGTATTTTCAAAATATTGCTGCTGATCTTTGTTATGCTTAGTGTAATTCTGCATGATTATTGCCGTGACACTCTACGGTTCCCAATGATTGATGTGTTCAAATATCGCTTGCCGATAAATTCTTTTACAGGTGCAACTCCTGTTCCATTATGGAAAGACCTGCTTTTTCGATTCAATTTCCAGTAGATTGTCCATGCAATTGCCATCACGCCGATAACCAGACGATTCCACGTACTGTATCTTGATTTACCCGTTGCTCGAACGTTTCTTTTTACCGTGATAGATTTCACATTAAGACCGGTCAAGCCTATCATAGCGGTCATAAATGGTCTGGGAGAATGGAATTTCAGCAGTTTTTCTACCATTTCTCTTTTCATAGCGACAAAAATCCCGGCATTCACGGGGATACCCGTAAGAAGGTGAATTGACATTTTAAAAACACGGGAAGAAAAAAGCCTGAACTCTGATTCATAATGACCGCTTCTTCCCCCGAATACCGCGGCAACATCGCCGGATAAATTCTCCAGCAGAATAGGAATCGCTTCCGGAGGATCTTGAAGATCAGCGTCCATTATCACAACTTTGTCTCCACTACTATAGGCCAATCCGGTTAGCACGGCTCTTTGCTGTCCGATATTTTTTTCTAAGGAAATTACAATAACGTTCTCGTTTTCTTCTGCAATACTCCTCAGAATTTTCAGGGAATTATCAGATGAACCATCCTCGACAAATATAATTTCAAAGTAATATTGATTTTTACGGAGCACCTCCCGGACTTTCTTATGAAGCTCCTTGAGAGTATCAGCATTGAAATACACAGGGATCACTAAGCTTACATCCGGCTGCCGTGATTTTCTTGAACTCATTTCCGCAGTTTGATCTGAATTAGACATCATTGTATAGAGATTTGTTTTTCATAAACCATGAGATGGTGTTATCGAGTCCTTCCGTTAGAGTGCAACGAGGCTCCCAATTTAGTAACTTTCTTGCCTTCTCAATATCCGCAACCCAATTAGTCGTATCGAATGAACGCTCAGGGTAGTCTCCTTCTTTCACCGTGATTTTTTTCCCCGAGATCTCTTGAATCAGGCGCACAATCTCTTCGTTTGTTGTCTGCTTGCTTGAACCAATGTTTATAATTTCACCACCGGGTATTTGCGCATCGAGAGCAAGCATACATCCCCGGACCACATCATCAATAAAAACATAATCGTGAACGTACCCCGGTCTTGTGAGAGAAATTTCTCCATCGTCAAGCGCGGCTAAAATAGTTCGGGAAATAAGCCGTTCAGGTTGCTCAAAATAACCGTAAACACTGAATAATCTTAAAATAATAACCGGGTTTTCGCTACTAATGGCATATTGCCGGCATATTAAAGTAGCCGCAGCCTTGATTGCCCCACGGAACGTTTCAGGCTGCAGTAAATCAGATTCGTTTAATGCTTTGTTATTTCTTCCGTATTCAAGAGAGCTTCCTATATGAATTAACTTGGCAGATTCCAAAGATGATATCGATTCGATCAAATTCAGAGTTCCCAATACCGATGATTGAATTGCATCAACCCTGCCTTTTGTGTCCTCATGGTGACCGCTTTCAGCGGCAAGATGAAAAATTACCTGAGGTTTTACTTTACCAATTATTTCATTCAGGAGGTCAAAATCCGTCAAATCAACGGTGTGCAAAATGATATCATTCCTGATCTCTCCCAATCTCCAGAGATTAGTGGTACTTCGCACTAACGCATGGACTTTGGCACCTTGATTCACAAGCGCTGTTGCAAGATTAGCGCCAATGAATCCCGCTGCCCCTGTAACCACGATAGGCTTATCGAGTAATGAGCTCACAGGCTATCTTTTCTCACCAATGCGCCACTCGGAAGGATCCGGAGCGTTCAGGATAGCATGGTCAAGAAAGCGTTTATCCATTGCGATCTCCTCGGAAGTTCGCTGAAGATGTTGGTTAAATGAATCCAGGATTCTCGGAACCTCGACTGACATATCTTTCCCCTTAATATCATGATTAAAGCTTCGGCGTAAGAAACTGAAATCGCAATTCAGACGAGTCATTTCAGCTATCAGTAATCTGCACTGAATCGGGTAACCGGACTCCGGGAACGTGATCCCCGCAAATCCGAAAGGAACTTCAAAGGAACCTCTTATCTTCTCCACCGTTCCATCTTCTATTGCACTGAATATATTCGGGGTTCCCCTTTCAATTCCGAGATCATTCAGTCCTACGTAAACCCTTGTGAGAGGAAGTTTGGATAATTTGTCTGCAATATTTACGGCGTCTATAGTTTCAACGAGAATTCCCAAACCACAGCGATCAGCCACTAAATCTAATGTATCCTGAACTTCTTGCACCGATCGCACCATCGGAAGCAATATTTCATCGGCACCTGAATCGATCGCATTCTCAATTTCATCGGTTGTTGTCGAGTTGTATCCATTTATTCTGCAAATCACTCGAGCATCCGTGCAGTTCCGGACGCGCCTCAGATCCTCAATAGTCGCCTTATTAATCTCGGTATCTGCCCCGGCTTGCCGTTTTCCCTTATCCTGGTTTTCCCAGTCAACTATGATGCCATGGACACCCGATGCTACTGTTTTACGTATGAATTCCGTATCAAGTGAAAAGAGATACAGCTGAAAATTACTGTTTTTTATTAGCTTTTCTGACATACAATAGCCAGTGATGAACCATATGGTAGAGGTATATAGTCACTAAGCCAGACTTCTAACCTGTTTATCCAGGACAAAGCTTTGTTAACGACCCAAATTGGCTGTTCCTCGAAATCACGCACCTCCTTTCTTTTTCGTCCGATAAACCGGGTCATAGCTATAAACGGAAACAGGAAAAATTGATAATACCGCATTTCAACTATTTGAAGATCTGATTTACTCATAAGATCATGAAGTGATTTACGCGTATACCTTCGTAAATGCCCGGCATCCGTATCTCTAAAACTCCAGAGCCACTGAAACGCCGGCACAGTCAATAGGATGATCCCACCTGGATTTAATACTCTTTTTACCTCTTCGAGAAGACTTTCATCGTCCACATGCTCCAGAACGTCTAATACTATTACAACATCGAACACATTATCTGAAAGAGGAAGCGGGATTGACAAATCAGCCTGAATAAGCATCGAGTGCGGGACTTTCTGACGCGTAGAACGTAAACCTTGCGGGAGTAAATCTAATCCTACAACTTTATGACCCTGCGCAGATAATATCTCAACCATATTGCCTGTTCCGCAGCCTATGTCAAGTAACCTCTTTGTCTCCTTACCGATATATTTGGCAAGGAGGCGCTTGACCAATGCACGGCGACCGATGAACCAAAAGTGCCAGCGCTCAATATGTGCCAGACGAGCCAGGCGATCAGTGCGGAATTGGACTTGTTTAATATCGCGTGTATTCATCTATTAGTAGTATTTTTACATTTTTCATTGGAGTTCAAAAACGGTAATTAGGATGGAATATAGGAATATCTATGCGATTTACAACCTCAGAAGGACAATTAAACAATATTTATAATAAACCCTCGCGGTCGGGGTCTGTCCGGCTAATGCCCTGTATACGGACGAGATTGGCTGGCGCCTGTCTTCGGCTCTTCTCCCGGCGAGCCGGGATCAGAATGACACTGCTCTGTGCGAGTTGGGGCTTGCCCTGACCGCACTTATCTATAAAAGGAAAAGTCCTCTTATTCCCCTCTAACTAAGAGGGGTGTTCCGAAGGAACTCCTTCCGGAGGAAGTTTATCCCGATTTTTTTCGGGAGGGTGTGTTATATGGAGTGCATCAACTGCGTTGATGCCGCATCCGGCTCAGCCGGATGCACTCCAAAAAGGAATCGTCATTGCGAGGAGAAATCCTCCAGCCAGCGGACGACGACACGCCCTGTCCGCACGATCTTTTAGACGTCAGGGCTCCGAAGGAGTACCTTCGAAACAGGCCCTCACTGCCGAGGAAAATATAAAACGATATTTATTGATAAAGCTCTTGAGCCGTGTTAGATTTCAGCCTCAGAAAATTTTATCGGAAAGGATAGATATGAAATCGTGCGCGAAGTGCGGCGCTGAGAACAAAGACGACTCGAAATTTTGCTCTTCCTGCGGAAACACATTTGATGCAACCGATCAGACGAAGCGGTTTTGTTCCCAGTGCGGCAGCGAGGTGCCTCTCGGCGCCGATTTCTGCATCTCCTGCGGAGCTGAGGTCTCACCCGGCAGGGAAGCCATTCGACCTGAACGGGCACAGGCAAAGGCTCCGAAGAAACGGACAACTCAACTAAATCCGAACCGAAGAAGAATCGGCGTTATGGCTTTTATGATTGCCATTCCTCTTCTCTCTCTTTTGTTCTATCAGATCATAATTAAACCGGGCTCCACAATCCCAAAACGCCCCACAACGCCGAGCGGCATGCCTGTTCCCAGGGGAAACCAATCGAACGGTGAAGACGCTATGGCTCCGGTAATGCAAAAATTAGATGAATTGAACGAACGTATTGAAAACGATCCTGATGATTTTCACGCTTATCTTGAGTTGGGTGACATGTACGCGACTATCGGTCGATATGAAGAAGCAAGCGAATATTTTGAGGAGTATCTTCGGATACAGCCTGATGACGTGAGAGTAAGAATTACTTTAGCGGAGATGTATGCAGGCGCCGAAGAGGTGGAAAAGGCTAAATTCCAGCTTGAAACGGCGTTAAAGTCCGACCCTGATGACGAGTTCGCCCTTTATAACTTGGGAGTTATTCTCGCCTCCATGGGTGACAAAGAAGGTGCGCGGGTTCAATGGCAAAAGGTGATTGACAAAAATCCCGACAGCGACGTCGGAGCCGCCGCAAAAGAAAATCTCGGCAACTTGTAGAATGCGGCTTATCTGATGCTCATCGCCATTTTCATACTCAAGTTTTTTTCCATCACCGCCCTGGTCGTACTCGTACTTTCGGGCTATCTTGGTTTTGAGCCGATGGGGATGCAGCATGCATTGTTCGCGCTTCCGACTATTTTTCTTATTTATGTCAACGACATACTCACGATATTCTATTTCATTCAGACGGGAAGAGGCGTAAAAGACGCCGCTGATGAAGCAGATCTCGATATGCCGGAACTTGCAGATATTCGGAGTAATCACGGCAAGGGTTCCAAAGGAGCCACGATAAATCTTTTTCTCATTACATTGGCTGCTGTATTTGGAGGAACAACCGCCTTTACGGGCTGGGGTCCGCAAGTGCACGGTTACATAGCACTGATATGCGTTGCGCTTTATCTGAAGGGAACGTTCGATTCATTTAAATATCTGTGGAGGAATTCGGAATACATGAACGCCGTGGCGGAAAAATATTGGGAAATAATGCCTGCCGAATCAGAGGGAAGCGGAACCGAGAGCGCGAAGAAGTGACGGAGTTATATCTGTTATTTTCTCGATCCTTTGTTGAAGTTTCTCTATATCTTTCCCCCATATAATTGTCGGGACGGGGTTCCTCGTGTGAGTTCGCACAGAAACGTCCTCCATATTTCCATGATCGCTTGAGATCAGCACGCTGTGTTTATCCAGCTCGATCGTATCGAATAGTCCATCTAAAAATTCTTCTATCTTTTTTACCTGTTGAAGCGCCAAATCCATCTCTCTCTTATGCCCGATGCTGTCGGTCATTACGTATTCGAAGAGAGTGAGGTCATGTTCGGCAGTAACGTCTGCGAGGACAGAACCGGATTCGTAAGGAGTTCTTTTGTTAACTTTGTATCCCTCCTTAATCAAATAATCGTTCGTAAGATCATGAAAAACAGCCCGACCTTCGTTGATATCCTCTAAGTAATTAATTTTTATTCCGCTTGACAAAACCAGCCATGTCGTAGCGCTGATCATCTTTTTGGGCCGCTCAAAATATTTCTTGTGATAGGCATTCGCAAAAGTAGTTTTAAAACCGCTCGAATGGGATTCCATAAGGATATTCGTCGAGCGCAGCAGCTTCCTGAGAGGTGGTGTCGGATATGCGCTAACATGCCTACCGACCTCCTTTTGGGCGTTTATTCCGGTAAACAGGGACGTTTGCCCCGTTCCGCTCTGCGGCAGACCATCAACTCCCAAACACGCATCGGTCGGCACTATTACTCCGTCCCTGTAAGTTACTCTGAAAACCGTTTCATCGTCCAAAAAAGCAGTAAAATATTTTGAATTTGCCGCCGCAAACGGATTTGATGTTGTGTCGCGCTCGCCAATTCCGATTCCGTCGATGAAAATAAACAAATAACTCATTTTTAATTCGGACCTGATTGTGATAGATTATTCATTTGCGACTTAAACTTAGATTTTTTCAGCGTTAATTCAATATTTTCCTTGACGACCTCTACTCAAGACAGAATATTGCCTTTCAGTCTGTTAGAGAATACTTTAGAGAGTGTATGACTAAAATTACACTTATTCTTTCCTTATGCTTCATTTCCACAGAGCTATTTGCTCAAGTTGATTCGAACGCCGTATTTCTATCCGATTCCATACCGGAGAATAAAATTTCAAAAAGACCGACAGTAGCAATAGTTCTCGGTGGAGGCGGCGCGCGCGGGATATCCCACATAGGGGCTTTTAAAATGCTTGAGAAGTACAACATACCGATAGACCTGATAATCGGCGTGAGTATGGGGAGTATCATGGGCGGTCTCTATGCGTCCGGATACACCGCGTCTCAACTCGAAGAATTTGTACTGACTTCCGATTGGGATGATTTGCTTGCCGAAGAGCTCGAGAGGAAAACCCTTTTAGCCAGCCAACAGGAAGCGGGAGAACAGTATAATTTTTCTTTCCGTTTTCAGGGATTTAAACCGTATATACCCTTAGGACTTTCGTCTGGCCAGAAACTTACCCGCCGTTTGAACAGGCTTTTTCTTCAGGCTCCGTTTAAGCCGGATCCCGATTTTGATCATTTGAAGATCCCGTTCAGAACGGTAGTTTTGGATCTTAAATCAGGTAATCCGGTCGTATTTTCAGAAGGAGATATGGTTGAAATTTTGAGAGCAAGCATAGCAGTCCCCCTGCTGCTTTCCCCGATCGAAAAGGACGGGATGCTCTTGACCGATGGAGGAATTGTTAACGCTCTTCCCACAGATATTGCCCGTGAAATGGGCGCTGACATTGTCATAGCGTTTGATGTGGTTGCGCCCCTAAGAGATCGGGATGACCTCGGACTACCATGGCAAATTGCGGATCAGATTATCACGATCATGATGCAGCCGTCATTGAAGGAGCTTAGAAAATACGCTGACATAATTGTAAGGCCTGATCTTGCAAACACGCTTCCGGCAGATTTTTCGAACCCGGCTGAATTGATAAAAGCCGGTGCGATAGCAACGGAAGCGAAAATCGCTCTGATAGATTCCATGCTGAAAAATTGGAAAAATGATAACGGTCATCCTGCGCTATTTCAGCGCTCAGCACCTGTTAGTGTAATATCAAACGACATATTCATATCTTCCGTGATTTTGAATGGTAATTCACGATTTTCCGATGAAGAAATCGTTTCGGCCTCCGGTCTCAGCGTACCCGGAAACTTAAGCTCCGCCTCTCTTGACAAGGCGCTCGAACTGATTATCCGGTTATACCGAAATGACGGATATTCGTTAGCAGAATTTTCCGAAATCAACTACGACTCTTCGGCCAGCTCTCTTGAGATTCAAATCGAGGAAGGGCTGATCACCGACATAGCCGTCGAGGGAAACGATTATACGTCAGATCAGGTAATTCTGAGCGAGTTTCCGTTATCCGTCGGAGACTTGTTTAACATTCGGAAAGCCGATAAAGGTTTGGATAATATTTATGCCACGAGATTTTTCAGGCAGGTCTCTCTTTTTGTGGAAAAAACCGACGCCGGACATAAAATATTTTTGCGGGTCGAAGAACAGCCATACTTACGGGTATTGGTCGGAGTTAGAACCGACAGGGAGAGGGCAACACGCGGCAAGATTGAACTCAGGCATGAAAACCTCTTCGGAAGCGGAAACAACGCTTCAATTTCGGGGATTCTCGGCGAAAGGGACAAGGAGGTTCAATTCCGCTACCGCGCCCCGAAGTTTATGAACACTTTTCTGACTAACGGCATTCAGATCGGATACAGCTCCAGAGATGATTACCTATATGGTGACGGCGCCGATCGTATTGGAGAGTATAATGAAAAAAGAATTGTCGGATCGTTCCTGATAGGAGCTCAGGTGAGAAGATTTGGAGCCGCTACCGGAGAGCTCATGATCATTGACACTAAGATAAGGGGGTTGAGAGACCGTGGTTTTTTTAGAGAAGAGGATACAGGGATAGTAGCTGTCAGATTGCGCTCTACGGTCGACAGAAGGAATAAACTTCCGGTACCCACGCGCGGACAGTTTAGTCGATTTACCTATATATTCGCTTTGAGTACCATCGGCAGCAATGTTAGCTATAATTCATTTGAAGGAATGTTCGAGTTTTACCACACGTTTAAAAAAAGACTTACTTTCCGCCCTTTGCTCTCATTCGGAATTGCCGACCTTACAACTCCGTTCTCTGAACAATTCCGTATCGGAGGAAGAAAAACTTTCTATGGAACTCGCGAAAACAGGTTTGTAGGCAGGAAATTCATATACTCAAGCTATGAACTGAGATACAGGCTGCCTGTCAAGAATTATTTCAATATCCACTTTTCACTTCGATATGACTTCGGCAAATCGCTCACGAACCCCGAAACCGCCTTTTCGTTCGGTAACTTCGTTTCGGGTTACGGGGGCGCAGTCATCTTTGAAACTCCGATCGCTCCTGCAAGTATTGAGTGGGGAAAGAGTTCAGAAGGAACCGAGAGAGTATATATTACAGCCGGTTACGATTTCAATTAGGATAATTGGGAGCCTTAAATTTCAAAACTCGCATCCCGTTTAAAATTACAAGCAGACTCGCACCCATGTCAGCTCCGACCGCCATCCACAACGTCGCCATACCGAACGGTGCCATAATCATAAAGACCGCTTTAATTCCAAGGGCAAATATGATGTTTTCTTTGACTATCCTCAGCGATTTCTTCGACAGGGAAATAGCGAAAGGAAGTTTCGTGAGGTCATCTGACATGAGCGCAACGTCAGCCGTTTCTAAAGCCTGATCCGATCCCGCTGAACCCATCGCCACTCCGACGTCCGCCGCAGCTAAGGCGGGAGTGTCATTTACACCGTCTCCGACCATCATTGTCTTATAGCCTCTTTTCGAAAGGTCAATCAGTACCTCCATTTTTCCGGAAGGCATCAACTCACCCTGAAAATTTTTGATCCCGGCCTGCTTTGCGATCGAAGCGGCAGTTCTCTTGTTATCGCCGGTTAATAAGTATGTGTTTTTTATACCGAGCTTTTCAAATTGATTTATCACATCCTTGGCAACCGGACGGATGACGTCCTGAACCGCTATTATCCCTATGGGAATTTTTTCTTCCCATACGAGCACTGCCGTTCGACCTAAGTCCTCGATTTCTTCAAGTCTTTTCTCTATCTCAGTGTTACACAGGCCGGATTTTTCAAAAAATTCGTGATTACCGACATAAACCTGTCTGCCGTTTACAACCGCATGAGCCCCTTCCCCCGGATGGTTGTGGAGACTCTCACTTTTTTCGATATTAGAATTTACTTTTTCCATGGCGGACACAATCGCTTTCGCAACCGGATGTTCAGATGCTGATTCAACTGCGGCGGCAAGGCTAAGCATTTTCTCTTCAGACATTCCGTTGAGTGGTATCACTTTTACCACCTCGGGCTTCCCGACTGTGACAGTTCCGGTTTTGTCCAATACAATCGTATCTATATAAGCCATCGCCTCGAGGTAATTGCCTCCTTTAATCAAGACTCCGGACTTAGCCGCCCTCGTAAGACCGCTGACTATAGTTACCGGAGTAGAGATAACCAGTGCACAGGGACATGCTACAACAAGCAGGACGAGACTGCGGTAAAACCAGGTTTCGAAAGGCGCATCAAAGATAAGGGTCGGAACCAATACCAGAGCTGCTGAAATCGCCACTACGGTCGGAGTATAATAGCGGGAAAACTTATCTACAAACCGTTCTGTGGGCGCTTTATTGCTGCGGGCTTTTTCCACAAGCTTCACGATCCTCGAAATCGTGCTGTCGGAGTGAAGCCTCGACACTCTAATCTTAAGGGCGCTGTCGCCGTTTATACTGCCGGCGTACACCGTGTCTTCCACTTCTTTCCGAACAGGTATGCTTTCTCCGGTTATCGGAGACTGATCTACAAATCCTCCGCTCTCCAGAAGATTTCCGTCAAGCGGAATTCGTTCACCCGGTCTAACCAATATGAGATCGCCAACGTCGACAGTGTCTATTCGGACGGTCTCTAAGCTCCCGTCATCTCGAATCACGCTTGCGGTGTCCGGGGCAAGTTCCATAAGTGAGCGTATTGCCTTCCGTGCTCTTTCAAGACTGCCTGCCTCAAGAAGTTCCGCAATGCTGAACAGGAAAATGACCATTGCGCCCTCAAGCCACTCGCCGATAACAGCTGCGCCGATGACTGCAATGCTCATGAGAAAATTCATATCCAGAGTGAATGTCTTCAGTGCATAATAGCCTTTCCGGGCGGTAAGAACACCGCTGAACAGCATTGCCGCAATGTAGATCGGTATAGCCGACTCTAACGCTCCGGTCAAATCAACGATAGCCCCGGTTAAAATCAGAATACCCGAGACCGCAGTTAATATGACCCTTTTTCGAATCCTGCCTCCACCTTCTTCGACGTTTTTCTTCCCTTCGAGTTCAGCTTTGAAACCGGCGGAAGCTATACTCTGGCTTATGGCATGAGGACTCAAACTGTGTTCTACAGTCAACCGCTCCCCGACAAGATCATATTCCATATTATGAATACCGGCTACACCGGCCAGTTTGTTGTTAATAATCCTTTCTTCCGCCGCGCAGTCCATTCCCTCCACTTTAAAGACGGAAACCTGCCTGTCCTTTTCACCGACCGAGTAGCCAAGCGATTTTACAGTTTCGGAAATCTTTTTGGGGGAAATTATTGCGGGGTCGAATCGTATGTTGAGACCGCCGTCTAATACGTTGACATCGGCTTCACTCACACCGTCTAATCCGATTACGGTCTTTTCTATTGTTGCGGCGCAGCCCTGGCAATCGACTCCGCGAACATCGATCTGTGCACTTTCGACTTCAGGCATTTAACCGGGGAATCCTAATAAGACTGAAAGTTGATAGACAACGAAAGTCACTAAGAACGCTAAAAACAACGGTATGAAAGTCGCGAGAGTCGTCCATTTTACGCTGCCCGTTTCTTTCCAAATTGTATAGATGGTAGTCGAACACGGGCTGTGCAAAAGAGAAAACAGCATCAAGTTGATTCCGGTGATTAAAGTCCATCCATGGTCAACCACGAGCAATTGTCTTAATTCTTCAAGACTACTCAGCTCAAGCATGGCTGACTCGTTCATATACGCCATTATCATCGTGGGAATCACTATTTCATTAGCCGGTATCGCTATGATATATGTCAATAGGACAACGCCGTCTAAACCTATTACCCTTCCAAGTGGATCTAAAAAGTTAGCGCTGATGGACGTTAATGTTGAACCGTCCATATGAATATTTCCTAACAGCCATATGACCGCTCCCGCAGGGGCCGCCCAAATTATCGCCCTCCAGAGGACAATGATGGTTCTGTCTATAAGAGAGGTGTATAAAACTCGTAGTATCTTTGGTCTGCGATAAGGCGGAAGTTCGAGAGCGAATGTCGATGCCTCTCCCTTAAGTACGGTCTTGGAAAGTACAAAAGAAACGCCAAGCGTTACAACAACCCCTATCATGACTATCGACACTACGGAGAGTGAGGCTATCAGAGCAGTTAATCCGGGTGGAAACTCGGCAGCCACGAATATTATGGAGATCATTATTAGCGTTGGGAATCTTCCGTTACATGGCACAAAATTATTTGTTATTATCGCTATCAGCCGTTCACGCGGCGAATCGATGATCCGTGTGGAGATTATTCCGGCGGCATTGCAGCCGAATCCCATGCTCATTGTCAGAGCCTGCTTGCCATGCGCTCCCACCTTCCTGAAAAGCGGGTCAAGATTAAACGCCACTCTCGGCAGGTAACCCAGATCCTCGAGCAGTGTAAACATCGGGAAGAAGATTGCCATCGGGGGAAGCATAACCGCTATCACCCATGCGAGCCCGCGATAAACGCCATGCCATATAAAACCCGTCAACCACCAGGGAGCCCCCATAGAATCGAATAGCCCTGCCATTACTCCCTCTATATAAAAAAGCCCGGTGGCTATCATTTGAGAAGGATAATTAGCTCCCCAGATAGTAATGTAGAATATTGTCGCCAATCCGATTATCATGATAGGGATACCGGTAATCGGAGATGTTACGATGTTATCGAAAAACCCGCTCCAATCGCGGGATTTACTCCCATTTGTGACGATAGATTCGTTTGCTATTTTTCCTGCTTCCGCATAGATGGCTTCTATTATCTCATCGGAAAAATCAAAATTGGATTCCGACCTGATCCTATCCGCTTCATTCAGAAGCCCTAAGGTTTTTGCGGTCATGCAGCTGCGCCGCTCCCTGCGATTTGCTCCATCTCTATATGCTCGGCGATATTAGTCCAAATCAATTCTTGAGAGAGACGTTCATGACCTGATAACAATTCAATGGCGAGCCATCTCGGATTGGAAAAACCGGGATACGTCTCACTGATTTTCGGCAATAGAGAATCGATGGCACTTTTGAGCACGCCTTTTATCTTTATGCGTTTAGGAGATAACTGTATATGCCCTGAAGAAACCAATACCACTATCTCCATCAACTTATCCACTCCCTCACCATTGCGCGCTACTATTGGCACCACAGGTATTCCGAGTCTCTTTTCCAAAACCTTATGCTTTATTCCGATACCCTTTTTACGCGCTTCGTCCATAAGATTCAGTGCTACAACAATCCTGTCGGTCAGTTCAATCGCCTGGAGGACTAAATTGAGGTTGCGCTCAAGGTTTGTCGCATCGACTACAATAATGGTGCAGTCAGGCTCCCCGAAGAGAAGAAAATCCCGCGCAACTTCTTCTTCGGGTGAAGTCGAACGCAGAGAATAGGAGCCCGGCAAATCAACGACCTTTATGAGTGAATTCCCCGAAGTTGTTTCTCCTTCCGCTCTTGTGACGGTCTTTCCCGTCCAGTTTCCGACATGCTGTTTAAGACCCGTAAGCTCATTAAACAGCGTGCTTTTCCCGGTATTGGGATTTCCTGCCAATGCTACTAAATAGTCATACCCTTCATCGTTCACGCCCATCTTTTCCCGCTTATGTGACGGTGTGCAGCCGACCGGTCCACATGTACTGCAAGCACTGCTCATATCTTTATCCCTCCGTTGGTCGAATCATTTAATTTCACTCTAATCTCAGATGCCTCCTTTTTCCTCAGAGCTATCATCGTCCCGCGTATCAGATAACTTGTCGGATCACCGAAAGCTCCTTTGCGGAGAGACTTAACTTCGATTCCACGGGTCAAGCCCATCTCCATTAACCTTTGCCGCATCAAGCCCCTGGTGTTTATTTCTATTACAATTCCGCTCTCTCCTTTTTGCAGCTCGCTCATCGGGAGAGTCTTAACTGTTTCTATATCCGAATCGGTCAGTTGAAATTATCCTCCTTAATCCATTTTAGAAACAAATACTATTCGCGAAACTTCATGACCTATTATTTGAGGACTTCCTTCCACATCGAGCGTCAGCGGACCTTCAAAAGGCTGAACCTCTTTAACCTCAATCACCGTTTGCGGAAAAATTCCCTTATCAGCCAGGTATCTTAACTTTTCAGGGTCACTGTCCTCCACCAACCGAACCAGGAGCTTCTCTCCTACCCGAGCGTCAGACAAAGGAGTAAACTTCTCGTCCTGAATGTGTCCGTCTTTTGTCGGAATCGGCGCTCCGTGCGGGTCATGAGTAGGATTCCCGAGCATCTCCACGATCCTGTCCTCTATATCCTCAGATAAAATATGTTCCCACTTATCCGCTTCGTCATGGACTTTGTCCCAGCTGACCCCCATCGCTTCTTTGAGATATAGCTCGACAAGACGGTGATGCCTTATCACTTCCAATGCTACCTTCTCTCCCGCCCTGGTCAGTTTAACTCCCTTATACGGCTCATGAATAATGAGCTTGGACTTTGCCATCTTCTTGAACATATCGGTGACTGAAGCCTTTGAAACCCCCAAATTATCTGCGATTGAAGTCGTAGTCGGCTCTCCCCCTTCATACGAGAGCTTGTATATCATCGTCAGATAATCTTCTACCGCGTGTGTTACCAAATCAACACCACCTAACTTTATTTTTAGACATGCCTAACAATAACGATTAGATATAACCATGTCAAGCTTAATAAGGTAGTGAGTCAATTGGGTTTATGATTTATTTCCAATTCAAGTAAATCCCCGAAATTCCGATATCTCTTAGTTATTCCAACTTCCACAGCCGGAGTAACAGATTGACTCTGGAGCTTAGAAGATTTACAACCCCTGAGACTTCCTTATTAGTTGAGTGTATTAGTATGTATCGTATTTTTGTAGCACAAAACATATCACTTGACAGGCACATATAATTGTGCTATATTTATGCGCATTAAACCACATAAACACACAGGAACAGGGAAAGACCATGACAATTACTGCGACAGGTAGTCAAACCAAACGAGTTCATGTCACTCTACCGAGGAATGTTCATGCAGAACTAATCTCGATCTCGAAGGAGTCAAACATGAAATATCTCGATGCAATCAGAGAGGCTATTACTGATTGGATGAAAGCAAAAAAAAGTGAGCTCAGAAGAGAGGGATATATAGCCAGGGCTGAAGAAGATTTAGCTATGTTGGATGAATTTAAAGAGATTGACAGAGAAGTATGGTGATGCCGGATATAACGTTCATCAGGGGTGATATTGTTCTTGTGCAACCCGATACAATGATAGGGCATGAGCAGAAAGGCACAAGACCGGCTGTAATTGTTCAGAATGATGATGGTAATGAAGTTTCATCTGTCACGGTTATAATTCCCTTAACTGGCTCAAAGGGGAAAAAACAGTATCCGTTCATAGCTAAGATAAACAGGGGTGATGGTGGAGTTCGGAAAGATAGCTTTGCACCCGCTAATCAAGTCAGGGTAATTGATAAAAGAAGAATCATCGAAAATTGGGGGCACCTGAGCCCCGAAGCAATTGCGGAGGTCGATGCAGCCCTAAGAGATGAGCTAAGCCTTTAATTGTAAACATTTCAAACTATCCCGTTACCCTTAACAATAACCCTTCTTGACTTTTCCACCTATCTTACGAATATTTAGTGCCTGTTATCTCATGACCGATAATTCAGACCATAATAAAGGGCACCGGCAGCGTCTCAGGGAGCGCTACATGAAGTCGGGGATTGCCGCGCTCAGTGAATACGAGATCATCGAACTGCTCCTCTCGCTCGGCACGCCGCGCAAGGACGTAAAAATCCCGGCAAAAGAACTCCTTAAAAAGTTCAAAACCCTCCGCGGCGTCCTCGACGCAGATGCCGAAGAGGCAAAAACAGTAAAAGGAGTCGGACCTAACAACGTCTTCGGACTCAAATTCATTCACGACGTGGCATCGGAATATCTAAAGCAGAAGTCTGTAGAACGACCGGCGACGAGCTCGCCCGAAGCGGTTTATGACTATCTCAAACACTCAATGTCGGGATTGGAAAAAGAAATATTTAAAGCGATCTACCTCGACGCGAAAAATAATATAATCGAGATCGTAGATCTTTTCGAGGGGACGGTGGATACCAGCGTCGTGTACCTGCGTGAAGCGATAAAAAACGCTCTGCGGTACAATGCGGTCTCCATAATTTTCGCGCATAATCACCTTTCCGGGGATACAAAACCGAGCGAGGACGACAAAAACATCACTCAGGAACTCGTGAACGCATGCGAGATCATGGAACTTCGCGTCCTCGATCATATCATAATCAGCGACGGGAATTATTATTCGTTTGCTAACCACGGACTGATAGACAGATACAGAACAAAATACGAAAAATTCATTAAATCGATCTAAGAGGGATTCTACTTACTTATAATCCGAAAGATATATATATTTTTACATGAACTATAAATCTCAAAAACGAAATATTTTTCTCCTCTCGCTTTTTTGCCTGATTTTCATTGCAAACTGTCAGAAAAAGATGGACAAAGAAGATTCTGTTCCGTTCACTATTAAAGCATTACAGACACAAAAAAAGATTCCCAATGCCGCTCTGGAGATCGTGTCTCCCAAACAGGGTGAATTAACATCCGAAAAAGTCGAGACGTATTTTGCTTTTGCCGGACTTGAACTTTCGACAGGTGGACCGCACCTTCATATGATGCTTGATGACGGTGATATAATGGAACATTTCGATTCGAATTCACCGGTGGTGTTTGAAAATCTTTCCGACGGTCCTCATGTGATACGCGCCTTTTTAGTGGACGAATACCATCTGAGCAATAAATCGACGAGGACGTTCGATATGGTTCAGTTTTACGTAAATGAAGCCGCGGGCAGCTTGCCGATAGCTGAATCCCAGCCTATGCTTTTACTCAACGTGCCGTCGGGAAG
This sequence comes from Candidatus Neomarinimicrobiota bacterium, assembly GCA_022567655.1. Taxonomy (NCBI): domain Bacteria; kingdom Pseudomonadati; phylum Fidelibacterota; species Fidelibacterota bacterium. The sequence continues at coordinate 894 of JADFGO010000032.1, read as the reverse complement.
TCATGAATATACAAGCGGCGGTGACGTACTTTTGGATTTCTGGCTGTCGAATGCGCGCATGGGAATCTATGACTACAAGATAAAATATTCGCTCGATGGTCATGAAGGTACGCTCTCATTGTGGAAATCCTCCATTATCACAGGTCTTTCAGAAGGCAAACATAAATTGATACTCGACCTGATCGATCCGAACGGTAAGATTGTCCTCGGCAATTTTAATCATACCGTCCGGACGTTTTTGATTGAACGCTAACGTCAGCCTCCCGGACTTTCTGTTTTTCACACTGCATGCTAAAAAACATTCAAGGAGAGATATCAGATTGAAAAATATTCTATTAGTGAATCTGGCGCTGGTCTTTACTTGCTCTGTTCTTTACGCCCAATACGATCCGTACCCGGATAAATCGATTTTTGCGGAAAAACGGCAGGAATTCATGACTAAGATCGGTGATGAAGCGGTCGCTGTCATTGTCGCTCATGACGAATACACAAGGAACGACGACGTGGACCATGATTACAGGCAGGACTCGGACATGTTCTACCTGACAGGGTTCGAAGAACCGCGGTCTATCGCCGTAATTCGTCCGGGAGACGAAAAGCATAAATTTATCCTATTTGTGCGCAAACGGGATAAGCTCCGCGAAACATGGGACGGGCGCAGATTCGGTACAAAAGGAGCGATGGAGATCTTCGGAGCCGACACGGCATATGTCATAGACGATTTCGAGAAAATGCTGCGTGAGTTGGTCAGAGGCGCCAAGACGATTTATCACAATTTCGGAGCCGATAAGGAGCTTTCGGAGACGATAACAGGGAGGTTCGCTGCTTCGGGGGGACGCGCCGACGTCGAGCTGAAAAACGTGAGGTTCCTGCTCGGAGAGATGAGAAAGATCA
>JADFGO010000031.1 GCA_022567655.1 Candidatus Neomarinimicrobiota bacterium | reverse complement strand
AAGCAGCGAGAAGTATTATGGGTCTCACTCGTTTCCCGCCCGCTTCGATGGCGTATCTGATAGGTTCATATAAGGATGCCGGCTGGGAACTCGTGGCGACCGTCCGCAGCTTGTCCTCTATGGCTTCCTTGTAATTATTAAGGTTCTGGTTTTCCGTGAAATCCATCTTCAGGCTGCCGGGTTACTCAACTTCGATCTCTCCGAACTCTTTCAATTTCCCTATCACTTCCTCTTTTATCTCCTCAAGCCGTTCCGCGGTCTTCGCCTCGAACCGCACGACTATAACGGGCTGTGTGTTTGACGCGCGAACCAGACCCCAGCCGTCCCCGAACAGGATTCTTACGCCGTCCACCGTAATGCATTCGTAGTTCTTGGTGAAATATTCAATCGCCTTCTCCGCTATCTCGAATTTCGTCCTGTCATCGGTAGTGCTCAGCCTCATTTCCGGCGTGGAGTGATATTGAGGGAGCTTTGCCATTTTTGATGAAAGCGAAACGCCGTCTCTTGATATAAAACGCGCAAGCCGCGCCGCCACGTAAAGAGCGTCATCATATCCGTAATATTCGTCCCCGAAAAATATGTGACCGCTCATCTCTCCGGCGAATTTTTCGCCCAGTTCACGGAGCTTCTCTTTGATCAACGAGTGACCTGTCTTGTACATCAGCGGTGTGCCGCCCAATTCCACTATGCGATCCACTAATCCCTGCGAGCACTTTACGTCGAAGATTATTGTGCGAGGTTCCTTACTCAGAACTTCTTCCGCAAACAAAGCCATCAAGTAATCAGCCCAGATTATCTCGCCTTTGTCGTCCACTACTCCTATTCTGTCCATGTCGCCGTCAAACGCGACGCCGAAATCGTAATTTCCTTCTTTAACTTTATCGATCAGCACTTGAATATATTCTTTCACGGTGGGATCAGGATGGTGATTCGGGAAATTACCGTCCGGCTCCGTAAACAACTCGTCAACTTCGCATCCTATCTCTCTCAGTACTTTTGGAGCTACCAGCCCGGCGGCTCCGTTCCCGCAGTCGGTAACGATCCTTACCGTTTTATCGAGTTCTATCTTACCGATAATATCTTTGCAATAATCGTCCGTGATGCTGATCTCCTCCAAACGACCCTCTCCCCCGGAGAATTCGCCCTTATCTATTATATCTTTAATTGCCAGAATTTCTTTGCCGTAAACGGCGCCGGTAGAAAGTGTCATTTTGAATCCGTTGAATTCAGGCGGATTGTGACTGCCGGTAATCTGCACGGCACCCTTCAGATTTAATCGGTGAATACTGTAATAACTCACGGGAGTCGGAATGATCCCTATGTCTATGATGTCAACTCCTGTCGATAGAACGCCCTTTTTAAAAGCTTCTTTAAGAGAATCAGTCGTCAATCGAACGTCGCCGCCGAGGCTGATTTTCTCAATACCTTTCCTTTTTACGTAGCTGCCGAATCCTCTGCCGAGGAGTTCAACAACATCATCGGGGAAATCTTCGGATACTACGCCGCGGATATCGTATTCCCTGAATATATACGGATTTATTTCCAACTCTCTGCCGCCCTATCTCCTGTTAAATCGTCAATTTGCCGAGCAGAACCTGACCCCGCGCTCCCGTTACCTGAGGCACGTTCGCCCGGTTACCCGCTATAAACTCGTTCGCAAGAACCGCAAATGCAAATGCCTCTTTTGCATCCGACGAAATACCATATTCATCAATTCTTTTTATTTTCATCGGCTTGAAAAGAGTTTCTAAATGTCCCGTCAGCAGAGGATTATGCACCCCACCGCCGCTCAGAACCACCTCGCTGATCCCGTTGTTCCCGGGTGCGTACATCTTATAATTCGAATGTATCGCTTCGGCGGTGAAGCGGGTCAGTGTCGCGACCAGGTCCAGTTTATCCTGATGAGAACTAATGTCGAACGAAGAAACGATTTCATCAAAATATTCTTTACCGAAGTCTTCCCTGCCGGCCGACTTCGGGGGAGGTTTATTTATGTACGGATGTGCCATAAGTGATTTTAACCATTTCTCGTTAACCTCACCTTCGGAACCTAATTTACCGTCCACGTCATATCTTAAATCTCCATCCGATGCGAGCATCGCTGCCCGGTCGATAAGCATGTTACCGGGTCCGGTATCCCATGCCGAAATATCGGATATGCTTTTAATGCCGGAGGGCAGTATCGTGAAATTTGCTATTCCGCCTATGTTCAGCACCGATTTCCCTCCCTCTTCGCCGAAGAGTATGTAATCGACGTATGGGACGAGCGGCGCGCCGTTTCCTCCCGCTGCGATATCTCTCACCCGAAAATCCGCTATTACAGGGACTCCGAATGCCTCTGCCAAAACGGACGGCTCGCCGACTTGCAGAGTCGATTCTCCGTCTATATGATATATTGTCTGACCGTGCGAGCCGATGAGGTCTAATTCCGATGCTTCGATGCCTGACTCGTTCAGGGCGTTTTCAAGACTCTTGGAGAACTCCCTGCCAATATCAAAGTTTAGTTGACAGACATCCTTCGCACTCCCTCCGTCACCGTTGATTGATTTTTCGATTACCCAATCGGGGAGCGGGTACGTATTGAAATATTTTATCTCCCAACCGGTTTGAACGCCCGCTCCCGTCAGCTCGGTTATAATTACGTCAATGCCGTCCATCGAAGTTCCGCTCATCAATCCGGCTACAGTACGGCTTTTTTTCTCCGAAAGTCTTTTCAAAATTTCTATCACGATAAATCAACCGCTTCCCTGACGATCCCTCCCGCCTCATCGAGTTTTTTAAGCGCCGTTTCCCTTTTCAAACCGGCTATCTGCATGACAAGAGCGGTTTTCAGGTTCATTTCAGCGTCTTCGAGGAGCGTTTCCGCTACAGCGTAATCTATTCCGGTCAGAGTTTCTAAAATCCTGCATGCCCTGTCTACGAGTTTGTTGTTCACCGCTTTGAGGTCCACCATCAGGTTACTGTAAACCTTCCCGAGTTTGATCATAGCGGTTGTGGTTATCATGTTCAGCACGAGTTTCGTTGCCGTTCCGGATTTCATCCGCGTGGAGCCTGTGATTACCTCAGGACCTACCAGCGGCGTTATGATTACGTCGGCTGCTATATTTCCTTCTTCGACCGCATTACACGACAGGAAAACCGTCTTTGCACCGAGACTCTCCGCCTCTTCGAGAGCGCCGAGTACATAGGGAGTCCGTCCGCTTGTAGCGATGCCGAAAACGACGTCATTTTCGTTAACACTCTTGTCTGCTATGGCTTTTTTACCATCTTCGGGATTATCCTCCGCTCCCTCGATCGAACGGGTCAAAGCATCCGTTCCCCCCGCGATGATTCCCTGCACCATCCCTGGTTCTGTGGAAAACGTAGGAGGACATTCAGCTGCGTCTAACACTCCGAGCCTCCCGCTCGTTCCCGCTCCAATATAAATCAAACTTCCGCCGGATCGGAGAGATTCTACCACTAAATCAACCGCAGCAGCGATATTTTCCAACTCTTTAGCAACCGCGTCGGCTACCTGCCTGTCTTCATTGTTAATCAGTTCGAGAATGTCCGGTACGGGTAATGCATCCACCTTCATGCTGTTCGGATTTCGCAGCTCGGTCGTAAGAGATGCCATCTTTTCGGTGTCGATTATTGTTTCAATTTTCCGGTTCATTCAATCTCTATCTTATACGGTATGTACGACATCACACCGCCTTCGATGATCAATTCGAGAATCTCCCGGGTGCTTTCCAAATCTCCGACCAGCGTTTCTACTATGAACATATCGTGAGAGCTGTTTATCTTCATAAACTCGGTTATAAAATCGATACCGCCGAACCTCAATGACTTGTTTGAGCGAACGACAACGAACTCCACTTCGTCCCTTTTCAATCCCGTCATTTCTAAAGCGATATTTTCCGACTCCCTGATACCGCCTATTATATCTATCAAACCGAGTCGAAGAGCATCCTCTCCCGTCCAGACACGACCCATACCGGCGCTGTCCACCTCCTCGTGTGTGAGCCCCCGCCCTTCAGCTACCTTGCTCAAAAATTCATCGTAACGCTCGTTCATCTGTTTTTGGAAATGCTCTTTTTCCTCTTCGTTCCAACCCCTGTGATCCGAGAAAACGTCGGAACGCTTCCCACGCTTTAGCACTTCCTGACGGATGCCCAATTTTGTATATAATTGCCTCAGGTTCGGATAACCCATAAATATGCCTATGGAACCGGTTAACGTTGTCCGTTCTGCGAGTATGGTATCAGCCGGCATCGAAATATAATAAGCTCCCGAGGCGGCGATGTCGCCAAAACTGGCAATGATCGGTTTTTTACCTTCGATTCTCATGAGCTCCCGCCAAATAACGTCTGAACCGAGAATCGTCCCGCCTCCGCTGTCTATCCTGAGTATAATCGCTTTTACATTATCGTTTGTCCGCAGCGATTCGATAACCCGCACCGCCGTTTTTGCACCGAGGATATTCCCTCTCCTGCTCGCACCCGGAACTATTGCTCCGCTTAAGTGCAGTATCGCTATTTGAGGTTTTGTCGACCAAGCTCTGTTCAGCTCTTTCCGGTCTTCAAAACTTGTACCCTTAATCGTGACAACACGGCTTAACTTAAACTCCTTTTTAGCGATATCTTCTATCTCATCTTCATACGCCTTAGCGTCGATGAGTCCGGCGGCAAGCGCCTCGGAGGCTGTGAACGGTCCCCTGTCGGCTATAGCGGTCAACTCACTTACCGTCAGTCCACGCCCTTCGGCGATTCCTTCATACATAATGTCCAGGAAATTGTCGAGAATAGCCTCCAATTCTTCTTTGTACGCGGCTGACATCGAATCGCGCATGACAGGCTCCATCGCACTCTTATATCTGCCGACACGGGCAACCTGTATTTCGATACCCAGTTTATCGAGTAACCCTTTGTAGTAAGTCACCTGAGCCGAGAGTCCCGTGAAGTACAGATACCCCGAGGGATTCATAAGGATAAGATCCGCAGCAGATGAAACGTACAAGCCCTTTCCGCTCATAAACTCCGAATAGACGATAATTTTCTTTCCGGTTTCTTTAAAACGGAGCAGTGACTTACGGATCTCGCTCAAAGTCGCCATACCGGCATTGAATCTACCTATATTCAGAATTATTCCGCCGATAGATTCGTCGGTTCCTGCTCTCTCAATAAGGCGGACCCATTCCGAGGTTGTTCTGGATCCTTTTATGAAAAAACCGCCTTCCGGTTGATCCGGAACCGACCCTTTGAGGTTCAATTCTAAGTACAATCCCGTAGAACGAAGAGAAGTTTTACGGTGTCTGCTCCTTGATTCCAGTAGGGTAACGGATGAGATGAAATCACCGTTCTTTTCATAAGAAGTGCTGTTTCTCAAGCTGCTTCTCGGAAATCCGATTTCGACGCCCAATTCAAACCCCCCGTCATCATCAAGAACGCCGTTCAGGCTGAATCCTTTGTCCGACCAGAATTCCAATCCGTAGAGATACGTCACCTCATTCCGTTTCCCGAATTTATCAACGTCCACAGTGAATGTGAAATTCTCGCCGAAGGGTCGCCAGCCCGCCCCCAAGATGTAGCTTCTGTTTAGCGGATCCAACGAACCGCCGTTCCCGTTGATTTCCCTTAATGTTCCGGCGAGTGACAGCCATCTGAACGGCCTGATTATCATACCGGAAGAAAAAATATTCAAGGAAGAATAATCGCGGCTGCCGGAACCAAACCATGAGTAGCTTACTCCCATGGAAAAATTCCCGCTTCCTCCGACTCCAATACCGAAAGTATGCTTTTTTCTTGAGGGCTGACCGCCGAGCCATTCGATTGAATATCCGAGTCTCCGTCCCGCAAAATAAATTCCGGTATCCCGAAAGAACTCACCGGACAGATGTGTCTGAGCTATGATTAAGCCACCTGCATCTGGATATCCAAGTCCGGCAGGATTGAACGCCATCGACGAAGCGCCGTAAGTTGATGATACAGATTGATAGGGAAGATTGATCCCTTCGGTATCTTGAGCATAGAGAGAATAATTAGCAATAACAGATAACAGCAGTGCGTAAATCGGATTTGTCAGATGGTTATACAATCAAAGCTCCATGCGGATTTCGTGGAGTAGGTTAACCATAATCACAAAGATAATCAACTAATTTAAAGAGCTGCTTTTACGTTCACTGTCGGCGAATCCTGACGAAAGCGGGGCTCTCCCTGACCTTTCTCGATCTTTAGGGATGTAGGGGACGCAGATCTGCGTCCCCTACCATGCTCAACAAAATTATTTGAGCAAAACCATCTTCTTCGTTTTATTGAATTCACCAGCTTGAGTGCGAGTCAGGGCTTGTTCCACAGGAACTCCTTTGGAGCCCTGACCGCTGCAATAATATATTTACGCACTGTCATTCTGAATCCCGATTTATCGGGATGAAGAGCCGAAGACAGGCGTAGCCAATCTCAGCCGGAAGGGACAGGTCTACGGGATGCACTCATTTGCCCGGGACTCTTCGTCCGACAAATGCCTGCCGGGTAAGTCCTGACTTCCACGTAATTAGCCCAGCCGTTTACGGCTGGGTTATAAGAGATAAAATAAAAAGACCTGTCCGACTAATGCCAGGCGGGGAGGGCGTTCACGCCCTTGTCATTCATCTATCAAAAACGCCGTGAACGGCGTGAAGTCGTTTAGATTAACTACAAATCCCAGACATAAATGGCTGGGCTAAATAGAATTACCTGTAAGGATAACTACCTCCAATGTCGGAGATACCTGACGAGAATAAGATTCTATTTGTTAATTTTGCTCCGAATGAGTATTCTTAGTCTTGAAAGTGAAATTCATTTGAGCGGAAAGTTTTGTTAGAATTGATGTTAGCGGGCATCGGATTAATCCTGTCCGCATTTTTTTCGATGGCGGAAACGGTCTTTATCACCGTAAACAAAATCCAGATGGAAGTTCAGGCGAAGCGTAAGGTTCGCGGCGCCGCAACAGCTGTTGACTTTCTCGATAAGCCAGCATCTTTTTTGAGTACGACTCTCGTGGGAACAGATCTCGCGAACATACTGACTACGTCGTTCGCAATTATTGTTTTGATCCCGTTCATGCCTAATTGGGCGGCAATTATGATCATAAGCGTTGTTATCCTTATCTTCGGCGAAATACTCCCAAAAACTATCGGAAGGGAGACCGCCGGTGTTACGGCGACGAAGATCGCTCCAATCCTTAAGTACGCTAAGTATCTGCTTTTCCCCCTGATAGGTACGGTTCAACAATTGGGCAGGATCAAGATTTTCAGAATGGACGGAGCGAACGACCTTCATAGTGCCTTTTCGAAGGATGATCTACAGATCATTTTTGATCAGGTTCAGGAGCAGGGTCTATTGGACGAACATGAAAGCAAGTTTATCAGCAACCTTCTCAGCTTCGATGAAGTTACCGCAGTGGAAGTGATGACGCCGAGGACGCAGATAGACGCTGTTCCGTCAAATGCTTCGAGAAAGGCAGTGATTAAGGAGTTCAAAAAATCGGTTCATTCAAAGCTGCTTGTGTATGATAACACTCTTGATTCCATTACGGGCGTCATACTGCTTGCGGATATTTTAGATGCTTCGGATAAAAATCCGCCTCCCGTTCGTAAGGTAGCGTTTGTCCCCGAATCCAAGTCTGTGGATGATATACTCGAAGAGATGCAAAGGAATAAGCAAAGTGTGGTGGTCGTTGTGGACGAGTACGGCGGAACCGCCGGAATTCTTACGATAGAAGACATCATTGAGGAGATATTCGGAGAGTTCGACCTTGGTTTTCAGCCCGATACCTCGCCTTACCGCAAGCTGGCTAACGGAGATGTCCTGATCAACGGAGATGCCGAGTTGGACGTTCTGACCGCCGAACTTAATATCAATTTTCCCGAAGGCGAGTATGAAACCATTGCCGGACTGCTTACATATACTATTGGAAAGATTCCCGATAAGGGAGATAAAGTCCTTGTCGGAGATAGAATTTATACAATTGTAAATGTGACTCCACGGGCGGTCAAGAGAGTCATTCTTAAAAAAAATACAAAGTTTCTGAATTAACTGCCGGATTCGGGGACCGGTTTGGCTATGAACCGGTGGATCAGGTAGATTAACCCTATCCCCATCACGATCGAAATCACCGGGTTGAAGTTGAACCCTGCCGGTATATATCCCACAACTATTGCAACTCCGGCGGCAAGAAGCGCATACGGCATCTGTGTTTTGACATGATCAATATGGTCTGATCCCGAAGCCATCGAAGACATAATTGTAGTATCTGAAATCGGCGAACAATGGTCTCCGAAGCATGCCCCTGAAAGTACCGCAGCAATCGTTCCCAGCAGTATGGACGAAAGCACCCCGCCCTCCAAGCCGGCTTCCAACGGAAGAAAATGAGCCATCGGGATTACTATCGGTGTAAGGATCGCCATTGTTCCCCAGGATGTCCCCGTAGAAAACCCTATTAACGCGGCGACAATAAACGTCATTGCCGGAATCAGGTGCGGGGAGAATAAGCCTCGCGTGAGGTGCAGGACATAATTCGCCGTTGATAAATCCGCAGTGATCGAGCCTAACGACCACGCGAGAACGAGAATTACCATCGCTAATACCATAGATTTAATCCCGTTCAAATAGGAATCAACTACCTCCTGCAATGTTAAAAGTTTCTGGCTGAGGGTTAGCGTTCCCGCTAACAATGCGCCGCCGAATGCCGCCCACATCAGGACAGTAAACGAATCGGCGTAGCCGATAATTTCGTGGATAGCCAGCTCTTCCGCCCTAATACCCGCGGCAGCCCGTCCATGAAAATACAAACCGAAAATCGTGGCGAAGATAACAAATCCGATTGGAATCATGGCGTTCTGCCATCTCTTTTTAATATTTTCCGGCAGCGCTAATTCACTAAGATCCGCCCCGATAAGAGGAATTGCGCCGTCTCGCAGTACCTTGCCCGTTGTCCTTGCACGAATCTCGGCTGTGAGCATAGGCCCAAAATCACGGGCGCGTAAGGCAGTGATAACAATCAAGCCCAATACGATAAACGCATAAAAACTGTAAGGGATTGAACCGATAAAAGCTACGTACGGGTCACGTTCCAAACCGATGTTTTTAAATCCTTCTAATATCAACCCATTCTGAAATCCTATCCATGTACTGACGAGAGCTATTGATGCGATAGGGGCTGCTGTGGCATCAACTATGAACGAGAGCTTTTCACGCGAGATTCTCAATTTATCGGTGAACGGGCGCATGGTGTTTCCGACGAGAAGCGTGTTGGCGTAATCATCGAAAAATATCAGGAGCCCCATGCCCAGCGTTGCCATCTGTCCCGAGCGCGCCGATTTAGCGTAACGGGAAATTTTATCCACTACGCCTTGCATTCCGCCGTTCCGTGCGAGAATCCCTACCATTCCCCCTAATCCCATGCTGAAGAGAACAACCGCCGCATGATCTCTGTCCGAAATAGCTTGAACGATATAATCGTTCACGGCTATAAAAAATCCGCTCACGGGATTAAATCCCGAGAGAATCATTGCTCCGATCCACACACCGGCAAACAGGCTTATCAATACCTCTTTGAACAATATCGCCAATCCTATAGCTATCAACGGAGGAGCAAGGCTTAGAATTCCGGGCAAAGTAGTGAGGTATTCGGTTTTAGTCAGACTGCCGTAGACAACCTTAATTTCATTTTCTCCGTAATCGTCAAAAACAGCCCCTTCAACCGTCAGCTCTCCTTCTGTCAATTCGAAAGATCCGGTCGGCTTGGCTGCTCCGTACTTCTCGGTTATGCGTACACCATGAATTTCTACTTTACCTACCGCGGACTTGTCGATCTCTCCTTGCTCATCGACAGCTGTCACTCTGAAACTGAACGAAACTTCTTTTAGAGTCATATGGGGCGGGTGAATAATAATGTCAACAGTGCGTTCGGAAGCCTCTGTCTGCGCTCCCGACAGCAGCACAACTGCGAAAATCAGAATGATATATCTCGAAAGCATGATTAAACCTATGCCTTAGAATTAAAAAAGTAAAGGGGAATTCCTTTAATTCCCCTCTAATAAGAGGGGTGGCATCGATTCCGAAGGATGAGATGACGGGGTGTGTCAAAAGATTGCTTCGTCCGGCTAAACCGGACTCGCCAGCCCGACTGATGTCTGGCGGGCAAAGACAAACGAGTGTGTGTTATCCGGCAGCTGCCGGATGACCGCAAGACCGTGCAGTACCCTTCGACTACGCTCAGGATGACTGCACCACATATACCTTCGGAGGTGAGATAGAACCCCCTCCTTCCTAAGGAGGGGGCAGGGGGTGGTTTTCATTAATATCTGCTGTCAAAAATAGAGAAATAAAACTGTGCGGTCAGGGCAAGCCCTAACTCGCACAATATTCTGTCATTGCGAATCCTGATTTATCAGGGTGAAGCCTGCCCGACATCGGTCTGGCGGGCAATCTCAATTACGAGATTCTTCACTTCGTTCAGAATGACATCATTATTTTGTTGAAGTAAGAGATTCTGCAGCGGTCAGGGCCTGTTCGACTAATGCCAGGCGGGCAAGCCCTGACCCCACGCAATTTTTAAACCGACCCACCGGTCGAAAACCCTATAACGCAAATATAGCACCGTTTAAACAGGTTTTAGTCTAATTCCCTCGGGTCGGTGATCTTTCCCATTATCGCCGTTGCCGCGGCTACCGCCGGGTTGGTCAGATAGATCTCTGCCGTCAGTGCGCCTGTTCTGCCGGGGAAATTCCTGTTAGTGGTGAAAACACCCACTTCTTTGTCGCCCATGACTCCAAGATGCGCGCCAATGCACGCTCCGCAGCCGGGTGTCGTCACGGCAGCCCCCGCTTCGGAAAATTTGAGCGTGAGACCCGATTTTATCATCTTATTATATATCTCTGTGGTTGCGGGCGTTATCAAAACCCGCGTATCCCTCGAAAATTCTCTGTCACCGAGCACCTCCGCCACTAACTCAAAATCTGAATAACGGCCGTTGGTGCAGGAGCCTATCATCACCTGGTCGACCTTTACCCGTTCGACCTCGGATATCGGTTTCACGTTACTCGGCAGGAACGGCAGCGCTACCTGCGGCTCTAAATCGGATACGTCGTACTCCATAACACTGTGATATTCAGCGTCGGTGTCCGACTCAAATATTTGATAATCCTCTCTTTGCAGTCTGCCTTCGAGATAATTCATGGTGGTGTCATCGGCTTTTATCACACCGTTCTTGGCGCCCGCCTCTATCGCCATGTTGGTCAGTGTCAGCCTGTCCTCCATCGTCATATTCTCGACCGTCTCCCCGCAGTATTCAAGGGCTTTATAGTTCCCTCCATCCATACCGAGATCACGGCAGACGAGTAAAACCAGGTCTTTTCCTATAACATATTTAGGCATGTCGCCTTTAAACTCGATTTTTATCGTCTCCGGCACACGAAGCCATACCTCACCCTCCGCCCATACTGCAGCGATGTCGGTGGCTCCCATCCCCGTGCCGAAACAGCCGAATGCTCCATATGTGGTGGAGTGCGAATCCGCACCTACTATAACATCGCCCGGCGCCACCAAACCGTCATCGGGAAGTATCACGTGAGAGATTCCCGAACGCCCCACTTCGTAATAGTGTTTAATGCCGTACTTATGGGCGAACTCCCTCATCGTCTTGGAGAACATCGCCGCATCGATATCTTTTGCCGGTGTGAGATGGTCGTTAACGAGTGCGATCTTATCCGGATCGAAAACCTTATCTCTGTTCAATTCCTCGAAAACCTGAATAGTTATCGGCGAGGCTATATCCGTCGCCATCGAGAGGTCGACTTGTGCGAATATAATGTCGCCGGGCTTAACGCTTGAGTTTCCCGATTTATTTGCAAGTATTTTTTCTGTCAGGGTCATTCCCATCTCAGATTCCCTTCTATTTAAAACTTCGGCTCGTGTTCGTACATGAATTCCCCGAATTCAATATCATTCCGGACTAAGTTAAATAATCCGTGCTAATCAAAAAAGGATAAACATTGATTCAACCGTTTCCCCTCATTACCGCTTCCATAACTCCTCCGGCGATGGCGTTCGCCTTATCGGAAATTGTGTGCAGATAATCAGGATTTCCCCGCGGATCGACGTCTCCGACTTTAACTCCCTTAGAGATTTCCACACCGTCATGAATCAATCCTCTGAGAAGTCCGGAGATCTCAGCCGTTACATTTTGCCCGTTCACTTCACCTACCGGCTCTCCTTCTGATACCATTTCTCCCAACCGGATAAGGGAATTGAACTCCCCGACGGCGGGCGCCCGTAAGACCCTTTTTGCCGATTCGCCGCCCACCTCTCCCGGCACCCCCGTATTCGGGAGAGCGCTTCCTTCCGTGATAACTCTTCCGAGGTCATGTCCGCGGGACGTTTCTATAACGTAATGAGCATCTTCCGGCGCCGTGTATCCGGGTCCCAGCGCTATTACGGTCTCTGCCATCTTCGAAGACGTGTCCGGATTATTTTTCATCATCCGCGCGTCGATCACTGTTTTCGGTGAAAATTTCCCTATTGAATCTCCCGCGGGGTCTATCACGATTCCGGCAACTCCCTCCCGGGCTGCGAGCAACGCATCATCGCTGTTTACAAAAAAATTTCCCGTCACGCCTTCTATTGATATAGCACCGTCAAACACCGCCGACGCAAATGACACAGTTCGGCGGACGCAGAGCGGTTTCGGAATTTCGAGAGCGATGACCGGGAACCCGGCTAAGACTAATCTACGAATGGCGCCCGAAGCAAGCTCGCCTGCCCCCCGAACAATGATCAGGTCATCCGACTTTTTCATGCTCTTCTATTAATCTTCTGTAATCGCTATTCGTGTTCACATTAAATTGAGTGATGATATCTTTTAATTCTAAGGTAGCCGTCCGACCTTGAAATTTTTCCGTTAACTCATACCCCGAAACGTCTCCCCCGATCTTTAAAAGCTCCTTTATGCCTTCCTTTGAATACAGAACGGGATTGGCTTTTTCTCCCTTGATTACCGGAAATATCATGGGAGACTTCGGATTCTTTTCTGTCAATTCGATCAAAGAGTTTATGAGTCTCGCTGTCATCAGAGGTTGATCGCCCTGCAGAAACATCACATATTCATAGTTATCATGGAGAGCCTCAATCCCTTTTGAAACAGATGTTGAGCGACCTTTTTCCCATTCTTTGTTCACGACTATATCAAGTTTTTTTCCACCCCCGCTGTTTTTGATCCCGTAAAGCACTTTATTGCGGTTTGCTCCCACAACAAGAATTACCGATTTTAATTTTGATTCCAACGCTGCTTTCAGTGACCACCAGAGCAACGATTTTTGCCTGAAGGGGAGGGTCAATTTGGGAAACTTTCCGTTCATCCGGTTCGATCCGCCCGCGGCGAGAAGAATCCCGTGCACACTGATTTTTATCTCTTATACCTTTCTTTATCAGGGTAATATTGCGTATTTGATACCCTTTTTTTCGTCCAATAATTGGAACGCTTTCTTGAGGTCTCCGAGCGGATACTCTTTTGTTATCAGAGGCTCTAAGTGAATTTGATCACTTATCAATAGTTCACGCGCCGTTGCCACGTCTTTTCTCCTGTAATGGAATACTCCCTGCAGTCTGATATGGTCATAATGCAGCCGTTCCGCATCAAACGTGACCGTGGAATTCTCAGCCAACCCCCCGAAAAGGATCACTTTTCCGTTCTTTGACACATAATCGACAGAACTCTCCCAAACCTCCTTTGAGCCCGTTGATTCGATCACAATATTTGCGCCGATGCCATCGGTCAAGCCATGAACTATCTCAAGGACGTTTTCATTTGAGGCATCGATAACTGAATCAGCTCCGAGCAGGTTCGCTACAGCTATCCGCTCATCACCGCGAGCCGCCACTATAAGTTTTTTGGGATTCATCGTTTTCAACACAGCGGTGAATAACAGTCCGATCGTTCCCGCTCCTATCACCAATACAACATCATCGCTCCCGGGAGACGCTTCATCCACTCCATGCATCACGCATGACAGCGGTTCGAGCATTGCTGCCTGTCTGAACGAGAGTGAATGCGGTTTTCTGAACATATTTTTTGAAACTATGGATTCCGGTATGCGGATATATTCCGCGTAAGCGCCGAACATCAGAGAGTTTTTTAGTTCCGTGCAGAGATGTTCTTCATCCCTTCGGCAGTGGTAACACTTTTCGCACGGCGAGGAGAAAACGGTCATGAGGTTATCACCTTCCTTGAAACCCTCCACGCCTTTTCCCAGGGCATGAACCGAACCCGAAAACTCATGCCCGAAGGGCGAGGGAAGAGATACTTTCGGATGCCCTCTCCGGTAGGTTTTAAGGTCTGTCCCGCACGTAAGAGCCGTATGAACCTTCGCTATGACTTCCCCCGGCTCCGGTTCCGGCACTTGTACTTCCCGGAGTTCAATTTGTCCCGGTTTTACGAGAAACCCCGCCTGCATACTTTTGCTCAATTTGATCTATCCATTGTCAGGAACTGAAGAGGTGAGTATTTATACTTCAGGACGATTCATTTCGAAGATATCTTTAATATGCGCATATAACGGATTGCCTAACCGCCCGACAGAGTGCAGCTTTTCCGGATCGACTCTCCCGTCTGAATAAATCTCATCTCTGACATGGAATAGAATAACTTCACCGATAATTAAGTAGTTTGGCGGCGCGCCGATTTCAACTATCCTGTCGAGCCTGCATTCCATGTTTACGGGTGATTCTTTGATAAAGGGCGTACCGATTTTTTCCGACCGACCGGTCGACAACCCCGCTTTTTCTATTTCGTCAATCCCGTAATCGTATTCGCCCGAAGTTACTATCATTGCATCTGCCGTGGAATCGGTAACGAGGTTAACGACAAATTCTTCCTCTCTTTTGATGTTTCTTGCTGTGTCTTTGGGTTCTCCTCTTTTGGAAGAAACGGAAAATGCCAGCCTCGGAGGGTAGCTCGTAACCCCCATAAAGAAACTGAACGGGGCAGCATTAGTGGTTCCGTCCTCGTTCAGTGTACTTACCCATGCAATCGGCCGGGGGACTATCACGCTTGTAAAAAGTTGATAAGAGCCTCTCTGATCGAGTGTGCTCGGATCGATAATCATTTATGCTTCCAATCGGGTTTACGTTTTTCCGTGAAAGCGTTTAATCCTTCTTTCACGTCCTCTGTCTTCAGGAGCTCATCCATATAAATATCTTCCGCTTTGGTCAATGCTAAGTTGAATTCCCATTCCGTCCCGGCTCGGACCGCCTTTCGTGTGAGGGAGAGGACTTTCCTGCTCTTTCCTTTTAGGGTTTCGAGCAGCTCCTCCACCGCATTCTCAAGTTTATCGTCCGGAACAACCCTCGTAACCATCCCGATCTCTTTTGCTTCCCGGGCTGATATTTTACGTCCCGTCAGTAACATATCCAGAGCTGCTTTAGGTCCGATCATAGACGGAAAAGCAGCCGCAGCCACCGGAGGATAACAGCCTACGTCTATCTCCGGCTGAGAGAAATATGCCGATTCCGCCGCGATCACAAAATCGCATGAAGCCGCTAATTCGCAGCCGCCGCCGATGGCGGGAGCGTGGACGACCGCTATCGAAATCTTGTCCCATTTATACAAAAGCCTGAATATTTCATGGAATTTAGACAGCATCTCTTCGACCTTATCTTCCGTATGATCCGATACGTCCACACCCGCGGAAAACATTTTTTCACCGGCGCCCCTGAAGATAACAAAATGAGCGTCATCCTCTTTTTCTATCTCACCGAGCGCGTCGTTGATCTCGTCCATCGTCGGGATGTCTATCACATTATACGGCGGACGGTTGAGTGTGAGCGTTGCGGTAGGCTTAGTAACCTCAAGATTTATATTTTTGAAATCCATCGACATCGGATATTACTTAATCACGCTTTCTTCAATACCTTAAGCGCCTGCGAAATCTGGTCATCTACTTTATCCGCTATCCGACCGGCGAGTCGGTATATCTCCGAAATCTTATCGTAGTAATCGTCATCGAGGTCGGGAGTTGTAGTACTGACAGCGAATATCGGCTCGTCGTCGGGACCGTGCATCCTGAGTATATGCGCCGCCTCCTGTTCATCCGGGTTTGTAATGTAGAGGAACACAACGAATGAAATCGAATCCCCGACAGTGGCGCGATACTTTGTCGGATCTTCTGTTCCCTCCCAGGCGATTTTGCCCTTTTTAGTTTTCTCATATAATGAATCTATCACGGATTCATAATCAGGATCATCGGTCAAAGTCTTAGCCATCGGAACTCCTCATTCTGTTTCACACTCTTTCATATAACGCCGCTATTCCCATTCCCCCGGAGACGCACAAAGTCGCTATGCCGTATTTTGCTTTCCGCCTCTGCATTTCGTGTAATAATGTAACGGTTATGCGCGCTCCTGAACACCCAATAGGATGACCGAGAGCAATCGCTCCACCGTTCACGTTAAGCTTTTCTTCGTCAATATTCAACTCCCTCTGACATGCAAGCACTTGAGCGGCAAACGCTTCGTTAATTTCTATCAGGTCAACCTCTTCCGTTTTTACGCCCGTTTTCTCCTCCAATTTTTTCAACGCCGGAACAGGTCCCAATCCCATGTGCTTTGGGTCTAAGCCAACGATAGAATATCCAACGAGGCGAGCCGTCGGTTCAATATTCAGTTCTTCGACTTTCTCTTTGGACAGTACGAGCATCGATGCTGCGCCGTCTGTTATCCCTGACGAGGCGCCGGCATGAACGATTCCGTCTTCCCGGAATACAGGTTTTAATTTTGACAGCGATTCCGCAGTGACGCCCATCCGCGGGTTTTCATCTTTGTCGACAAGAGTCACATTTCCTTTTCTGTCCGTTAATTCCACAGGAGCAATTTCATTCTCGAACTTTCCTTCTTTCATTGCTCTTTCGCATTTCTGTTGGCTGAGAGCGGCGAATTCATCCTGCTCTTCCCGCGTTATATTGTATTTCTCCACAAGGTTTTCAACAGTCTCGCCCATCAATTCACCGCACAAAGGACACAAAAAACCATCCCAATATTGTGCGTCCAAAATCTCGTTATGCCCCAACTTATATCCCCACCTCGCTTGCATCAGAAGGTACGGAGTTGTACTCATAGATTCCATTCCGCCTGCTATCACTACGCTGCTGTCGCCCAGCGCGACCGACTGCGCAGCTGCAACGACGCTTCTCAAACCGGATGCGCATGCCTGATTGACCGTCCATGCCGGGACCTCATCAGGAAGACCGGAAAGCCGCACTACCTGCCGTGCGGGGTTTGGTCTGTTCCCCGCCTGTCTGCCGTGACCGAAAACAAGTTCGTCTATTGAATTATGCGGAATGTCGGTGCGTTTTAAAGTCTCTTTCACGGCGGATTTGCCGAGCTCCACCGCCGGTGTATCCTTGAACACTCCTCCGTAACTGCCTACGGGAGTTCGTACAGCGCCTGCTATATATACTTCCCTGCGGTCCGGCATATTGCCTACTTGCTGTACTCCGCATGTGAATCGGGCGTTTCAGAAACCCGGACAGTTGTAACCGGAAAACCGAACGACTCCACCTGCTCATAAATCATCTTTGCGATGAATTCTGCAGTAGGATTTCCATCTACGGACAAATACCTTTCGCCGGACTCTTCGAGCAGCGGGATAATGTCGTCATCCTTGTTAAGCAGCATGACGTGATCGATGTTATCATCGATCCATTTTTTAACCGTTTGCTTTATTTCCGAAAAATCGTAAACCATTCCCCTTTCATCAAGCTCCTCCGAAGCTAATTCTATCTCAACGCTTGCGTTGTGCCCGTGGAGGTGTCTGCATTTACCTTCGTAATGCAACAAACGGTGCCCGTAACAAAATTCTATTGCCTTAATTACTTTATACATTCGTTTCCCTGATATTGTTAATCGCTGCGGTATGAAAAATATACTCAGGGATTTGAGGAAAGGGCAAACAAAAAAGTTGATTATACTTTAACTCTTATTTAGTTTTGCCAGCGATAAGTTGAAGTTATCGCTGTTTACAAACACGCAACATATACTTCAAGGAACTTTTATTGTTAGCCGTAACCAAACCGAAGCCTGAAACTGATAAGGATTGGAAAACCGGATTTGACGTCATCGACATGCCGGAGACTGTCCTGAAAGATTCCGGTGAAGTCCTGATCGAAGTATCGGCAGGCGCCATATGCGGCACGGACGTGGGAATTTACAATTCCAAAGACTCTATCAAAAAAGAAATGATGCTCGGAGCGGAAGAGAATCCGATAATTATCGGACATGAGTTCGCCGGGAAAGTCGTGGACTTAGGCGAAGGTGCGCTCGAGTTCTTAAGTAAGAAATTCAACGCTCCGGCTAATTCCGACTTCAAAAACCAAATTTTTAACGATTACGATGCAACTGCGGAGATGCACATCACGTGCGGGAGCTGTCTACAATGCCGGATTGGCGAGAAACATGTTTGTAAAAACACGCTCATAAAAGGGATTCACCTGCATGGAGCGTTCACTAAGTACATTTCGGTGCCGGCGGAGAATCTGGTGCTTTTAAAACACGGCGAAATCCCCCTTGAAGTCATCTCATTTATGGACGCTATTGGGAATGCGGTACACACAACAAGCACCATTGATAAAAAAGGCAAGACGATCGCCATACTCGGATGCGGTATTCAGGGCTTAATGGCAACCGCCATCTCGCACCAACTCGGCGCAAAAAAGATCATCGTGACCGACGCATCTCATCCTAAAACCGGTATGACGAATAAACGGCTTGAATCAACTCACTTCGAGATGGCGCGAAAATTCGGAGCAGATGCATGTTTTGATATGGCGATCCCCGAAAATCGGGAGAAATTTTTTGACTTCGTGATGGAGGAGACCGACGGCGTCGGTGCTGACGGCGTTCTCGAGATGTCGGGAAACTACAAGGCCTACGAGGACGCATTCAGGGTGATTCGCGCCGGAGGAATTTTTGCCCTGTTAGGTCTTCCCAGCGGGGATTTTCATCTCGATTTTGCCAAAGACATAATATTCAGAGGTGTAACGGTAAAAGGAATTATCGGTAGACGGATATGGGAAACCTGGGAGATGATGATCGATCTCCTCAAGAATGGGCTTAGCGACATGTTCGTCGACAATGGGTTCGTTACCCATAGATTAAAGATCTCTGAATTCGAAACAGCGTTTACGAAAATAGCCGCCGGAGACGCTCTCAAAGTATTATTAAAACCGGAATAATCAGGATTTATCAGACATGAATAATTTGATTTCTACACTCAAAGAGGAACTCGGTAGAATACACGAAGCCAATACGTTTAAGTATGAAACCGAGATAGAATCCGCTCAGTCGGGGGTTGTGAAAGTTGACGGCGCGGACGTGGTAATGCTCGCCTCAAATAATTATCTCGGTCTGTCGAACCATCCTAAAATTATTGAAGCAGCCATAAGGGGTATCAAAGAATACGGACATGGAGTCGCTTCCGTCCGGTTTTTGTGCGGTACGCAGACTATCCACCGCGACCTCGAAAAAAGAATCGCCCGTTTTCTCGGGAAAGATGACTCGATTCTCTTTTCTTCATGCTTTGCGGCAAACGAAGGTCTTTTTGCAAGCATTTTCAACGAACCGTTAGGCAGTGAAAATTGGCAGGATGTGATTTATACCGACCAATTAAACCATGCGAGTATCATCGACGGGATGCGGCTATGCCGTCGGAAAAACATCGTCAAACGCATTTACAAACATATGGACACGGATGAGCTTGGACAGATGCTCGAAGAAGACAAAGATAAAGATTACAGATTTAGACTACTTGTCACCGACGGAGTATTCAGCATGGAGGGCGACCTGTCACCGCTTCCCGAACTGATCGATCTATGTGAAGAGTTCGGACTGACGTCCGTGATCGATGATTCTCACGCGCTCGGAGTCATAGGCAAAACGGGACGCGGCACACCGGAAGAACTCGGAGTTCACGGGAAGATTGATATAATAACCGGAACTCTCGGCAAAGCGATGGGCGGCGCCGCCGGCGGATTCATAGCGGGTGACGGCGACTTGATAACTTACTTGAGACAGAAATCAAGACCGTACACATTTTCCAACTCGCTGCCCCCAAGTATTGTCATCGCCGCGATTCAAGCGTTCGACCTTCTCGACGACGATCCGTCTATCATACTGAAACTCAAAAAGAACACCGAATATTTCCGGAAGGAAATCAAGTCGCTCGGTTTCACCATACTCGACGGAGTACACCCCATTGTACCTATCATGCTCGGAGAAGCGTCTCTCGCGCAGGAGATGGCAAAATCGCTGCTCAACGAAGGAGTTTACATCAAGGGGCTCTGGTTCCCCGTTGTTCCGAGGGGGGAGGCGAGACTGCGGACTCAGATTTCAGCCGCGCTTGAAAGGGAAGACATTGACCTTGCTCTTACCGCCTTTGAAAAAGTCGGCAAGAAAATGGAGCTGCTGAATTAACCCGGCTCATTGCCCCACAAGTTTTCTATTGTTATCTGTGCGAGTCGTCCGGCCAGTCCGGCGCCTGACGGGCAGCTGCCGGATTCCTCAGAATGACAGCGCGTGCGGGTTAGGGCTTGCCCTGACCGCCACATAATTCCTTATCCACGCTAACCCTACTAGCTTAAGGGTCAACATCTGCTTGCGCATTTCCGCAATTTATGCCCGGTAATTATCATCGAAAAATTATATCGTTGAATCAGAGTGCCTGCTTTACCTACGTTATATCATTATGATAGTTTCGCTATTAATTTCCATCAATAAAATGAGGGCGTCATGAAAAAACCTTTTATTCTTTACGCACTATTCTTCGGATTCTTCTCGGCACTGATCTTTTTTGCG
>JADFGO010000030.1 GCA_022567655.1 Candidatus Neomarinimicrobiota bacterium | reverse complement strand
TGTTAATGTCGACCCCGTCTCCATTCCAATCAAAAACGCCGTTGTCGTTGTTATCCCGTGCGTTTTTCCGCCACATGCCCCCACCCCCTACGGCGGAAGTGTCATTAATGAACAGCCCGTCCGGATTGACTATAGGCACAAAGTAGAGTTCTCTGTGGTCTACAAGATAGATCGCCTCCGGGTCTCCAGCGGCATAAGAATTCATCAACCATTCTATAAAATACAAAAGCCCCGTCGGTCCTCCCAACTCGCGTGCGTGCGTCAGTCCGGTATAAAGCACTTCAGGCTCGGCTTCGTCCGTTTCCGGATTATCGGAGACCTTATACATCCACTGAGTCCTTCCATAATGAGTATGCCCGATGCTATCCTTCGGGCTGATAAGCGCCGGATAGGCAGCCTGGAGACTGTCGAGAAATAGATACATCGAGTCGAGACTGAAATACCCCATCTTCGTCCCGTCTCCTATTTTCAGGCTGCCGGTGGAACTCCATCCCTTAGCCCGGTCGAGATAGAACCGTGTCATGTCGGGTATGAGCACTTCATAGGTTATCCCCCGATCGTCCAATCTCTTTAAGTCATGTTCAAACGCTATCACCTCTGAATAATGACCTTCCTTGCTCTCTATAACGTCAAAACCACCCCGCAGCAACTGTCTTACGGCGTCCTGAGTGGGAGTTTGAATCCTGATAAGACTCGCTTTTCCATCCGCAGCTTGAACTGATTCTGAAACTGAAAGAGCGAAAAACATTAATATGGCAATATTCTTTATATATCTCGTCGCCGGTTCCTCTGCTATAAATTCAAGGGCATATCAACTGAATCTTGAACTAAAACATACGCCAACTTGTTTCAGCTTTATTTCTTTTCTTTTTCCCACGATACTTCCGATGTTGTATGCACTCCTCCCCTGATCTTAAAATCTCCGAAAACGGTGACCCGAATCGGCTCCACTACCTCGACGAAATCCCCGAGAATACGGTTGACTACATGCTCGTGAAATATCCCTACCTGCCTGTATGACATAAGATAAAATTTCAAGCTCTTCAGTTCTACGCATTTTAAATCGGGCACGTATTTGACAGTGATCGTGGCAAAATCCGGGAGCCCGCTCTTCGGGCAGACGCAGGTGAACTCATCCGTGCTGATGTTCAAGTCTACTTCACTGCCGGGATACTCGTACTCAAACGTTTCTAATATATCCCGGCGAATCGTGTCCGGTGACAATAGCTCACCGACTATCTCTTTTTCTTTCTCTTTCAACTACTCATCTTCTCCTTTTCATTCAAATATTCGATCGAGTCTTCTACGCCGGCTTCTTCAAAACCTTTGCGTCTCAGGAAACATGATTCACATTTCCCGCACGCTTTTTCTTCGTTTTGATAGCACGACCAGGTCAAATCAAGCGGCGCTCCAAGTTCTATACCCTTTGCGACAACTTCTCCTTTGCTCATGTGGATTAAAGGGGCTACAAGCGCTATCTCGGTCTCCGGCCGTGTCCCAACACTGATCATATCGTTGAATGCGCTGATAAATTCTTCCGTGCAGTCGGGATATCCGGCGCTGTCTTCTTCCATCATCCCTACGAAAATCGAATTCGCGCCTATAGCCTCTCCCCAAGATACTCCAACCGAGAGGATGTTAGCGTTCCTGAAAGGCACATACGTATGGGGAATTCCAGTTTTTTCGGGATCGTACTCTTCGACAGGTATATTCCGGTCTGTAAGACTTGAATTTCCTATCTTTCTCAGGTGGTCTATGTCGGCGACAAACCGCCTTTCTATTTCATAGAAATCAGCGATATCGTGAAATGCCATGAGTTCACGCTTTTCCGTCAGGTTCCCGTAATTGATGTGCATCAGCGCAAGCTCATGATCGATCGCAGCAATCGAAGCGGCAACAACAGAGTCCAATCCACCCGACAGTGCGGCGATAGCCAACGGTTTTTCCATGTTCTCTTCACTCATCAAAGTCGAAATCTACACTCCAACCGCATTTTCCCCCCAGATATATTTATGGATTTGCAGGTTAACTCTTACGTCGATGCCGTCTTCCAATACCCATTTGACCAATTCAGCCGGCTTTAAACTGTTGTGAACGGGAGAGAGATTTACTATCGTTTTTTCTTCTAACCCCTGCTCTTTGATTCTCTTGAGAGACCAGTCATAATCCGCTCTGTCGCCGATAACAAACTTCACTTCGTCGCCTCCGTTCAGGCGGGAGACGTTATTCCAGTCGTTCTCGTCAACCATAAGACTCGAAGGTGCTTTGAAATCGATAATTTTTTTGACCCGCGGATCAACTTCAACCGTATCAATCGAACCCCCGGTCTCCAGGAGTACGATATAATTTTCGTCACACAGCTTTTTCATTAAATCGTAACATTCCCGCTGCATCAGCGGTTCACCACCTGTAATCTCGACAAGCAGCGGTCCTGACTGCCTGATCTCTTCCATTATCTCATCGACGCTTTTTTCTTCACCTCCGAAAAAAGCGTATGCGGTGTCGCACCATGCACAGCGCAGGTTACAGCCGCTCAATCTGACGAATACGCACGGCAAGCCCTGATAGCTCGACTCCCCTTGAATACTTGTATATATCTCGTAAATCTTCAGCAAATTATTTTTGTTTCTTAATAGATTCTCCGCCTAAAAAAAGGGGCGCTGGGTGCGCCCCTCAAAACACTGATCTGTTATAATTACCTGGTTTTTCTCCCAATTCTAATAGCTTCTACGACCGCGACAAGCAGACCGATCTTTATCAGGGCACCCGGAATGAACGGAACGAATCCGAGGAGAAGCGTATCTGTTATGCCGCCCCCGGTCAGGTTCCAGAGCCAGAGATTTCCAACGAGGAAGATAACAAGCGTTCCCGCTGCTGCCGATAGTACAAGCCTCCACCTGCTTGACGACCCGGAGAGAACATAATTCACGACGGCGGGGGCTAAGACGAACCCGACAAGATAACCCCCCGTCGGACCGAACAGCATTGCAAAACCAAACGTCATTCCCGCAAATATCGGTAATCCCGCCGCTCCGGCGGTAACGTAGGCAACCTGTGAAAGAGTCCCTCTTGTTGTTCCGAGCATTACTCCCGAAAGCAATACAAAAAATGTTTGAAGAGTGATAGGAACGGGAGTAAAGGGCAGCGGAATCCTTATCAGCGCTCCAAGCGCCGTTAAGAGCGCAAACAGACCTACAAGAAATGCGCTGCGTAAAACTCCGGTTTCTTCATATGTTTTTAACTGAGTTGCTACGTTTTTGAAAATATGATTCAATCTCAACTCCTGATATTAAAACGGTAGATCATCGTCGTCTTCCATTACATCGCCGTTATCGGGCGGTTCTTCCTGTTTTGGGGGGGTTCCCTTACTTTCACCGCCCCCTCCTTCAGCTTTCGAGCCGAGCATCGTAATGTTGTCAGCCACGACTTCGGTCATATATCTTTTCTGACCGTCCTTTTCCCATGACCGTGTACTGAGTTTTCCCTCAATGCAAACCAACCTGCCTTTTTTAAGCCACTCGCCGGCGAATTCTGCTTGCCTCCGCCACGCTATCACCCGATGCCATTCCGTCTTTTCCTGCTGATTTCCGTCGCTGTCTTTCCATCGTTCGGATGTCGCAAGGTTTATCAGCGCTTGTGCGGTACCATTGGAAGTGTATTTGAGCTCCGGATCCCCTCCGAGTCTTCCGATCAGAATCACTTTGTTCATGCTGCTAACAGAATATCCCATGATTTACTCCGGTGGTTATATTTGAGAATAAAATTTACTCAGTCTGTTCTAAAACAGCAAGCTATTTACTCTGATTAACTAATCCTTGTAACACTTTCCTGAGCCTTTTCCCCGCTCCTTCTGCCGGATTCAGTAAAAGTCCCAGCGCCGTCGTCGTGTTACCGTGTGCCGATGCGATGACCTCACAAATGACTTCTTTGCTGGAATAACTGATAAAACTATCTCCGAACCTTTCGGAATGCTCATTTGATAACTCATTATCAGAGTTCAGAGCCGCCCAGATTCCCTTCTCGACTTCAAATCCTTCCGTTTTTGCCACTGAAACCGCTTCGGAAGTGAGGCTTTCGTCATAAACCGCAGTCATATCCGGAAAACGTTCACCGATTTGATCCAGATTCGGACCCACAAGCGGATTTATTCCGGACAGGTTTACGTGATCTTCAGCCCAGAAGAACAATTCACCGGCGTCCTTAAGATCTAACGGGCTTCCAACTCCGATGATTATAACCTCTTCTATCCCTAAGAGCTGCAGCACTCTTATCCCCGACGCTCTCAGCCGGTCATCGAGATGATCTTCGTTCTCGAATTGAGGCTCGGTGGCTATCAAACTGCCGGGAATATCTTTAAATGTGGTAATACCTCCCCCTGACATATTAAGTTCACTGAGACCCGGCAGGGAAGAATAAGCTGTTAAATCAGCGGTTTGAATACCGAGCAATGTCCGGATTTGATTTCCAAGGACGAATGCCCTCTTATTAAACTCGGGAAATTGGTTTCGAACTTCTTCTGCTGCAGATTTGAACCTCTCGTAGAGGTTCATTTCATTCGCTCTTCTCTTCCATTAAATCATCCATCATTTCATCCACCGGATGACCCTGTTCCTCGTTTTCAGGAACCTCTTCATTATCCATAGGTTCAGTCGCTTTTTGAATAACCGGCTCCGGTTCTTTATCCCCGTCGGGCAGAATCTCTTCCGATATGTTCAACTCGACGTTATCGTCATTTACCTCTCCGAACATCTCTACAAGTTCAATTTGCGAAGATAGAATGCTCCTCAATTTTACCGTGAAGGAATCCCTCAGAACCGTTAACCTCGTTATCTCATCTTCGATTTTCGACACTTTTTTCCGGGCGGATTCTAAGACTTTATCGGCGTGCAGCTCGGCATCACCTATGATGAGCTCCGCTTCCTTCCTTGAGTTTTCCATTGAGCGGTCGGTAGTCTCTTTTGCGCTGATCAGTGTATCCTGAAGGCTTTTTTCCACCCGTCTATATTCTTCAATTTCCTTTTCTAATCTTTTGCTTTTTTGTTCGAATTCCCTCCGGTCCTGCATCAGTTTCTCGAATTCCTCCGCAGCAAGTTCGAGAAACGCCTGAACTTCGTATTTGTCATAGCCGCGGATTCCCTTCTTGAATTCCCACTTTCTTATATCAATAGGCGTAAGTTTCAAGAGTAACCTCCCGGATTATTTAAGTCTAAATCCAATGTCGAGTAAAGTTTCGACAACGAACATATCGGTAAAGTAGAATATCACAAGCACAGCCATAGGTGAGAAATCGATCATTCCGCTCGGCAGGTATTTTCTTACCGGCTCAAGAACAGGTTCCGTCACCTTGTACAACATCTGAACGAACTGATTGCTGTCATCGACCTCGACCCATGAAATTATTGCGCGAACTATAAATACGATATACCCGATGCTAATGACCAGATCAAGTATCTTACCAAGCGCTATGAGCAAATTCGCAATGATCACCATTTCGGCTCTCCGCTCCTAACGCTCGCCAAACAATGCGCGCCCTATCCTGACCATATTTGAACCCTCCTCGATCGCGATTTCAAAGTCGTTCGTCATACCCATGGATAGATAATTCATATTAACGCCCCTGATGTTCGAACTCGCGGCACGGTCAAATAGAGATTTCAATTTCTTAAAGGCAGACCTGATAACGTTTTCATCATCTGACATCGGTCCTACTGTCATCAAGCCGTTTATAGTCAATCCTGTAGTTTCTGTTATTTCCTCAAGCATTTCTATAGCCGCATCGGGCGCTACTCCGAATTTTGATTCTTCCTCTGAACTGTTTACTTCTAAGAGCAATTCTTTTTCGTTCCCGCCCAACGACGCTATTTTAGAGGCGAGTTTCAAACTGTCAATAGAGTGTATAACGTCAAATATTTCCAGAGCCTTTTTTACCTTGTTCGTCTGAAGATGCCCTACAAGGTGCCGTTTAAAATCAATATCAACTTCACTAAACTTCTGTTCCGCCTCCTGAACCCTGTTTTCGCCGATGTCGAATAAGCCCGCTCTGACCGCCTCCGCGACAACATCCGAACTCCTGGTTTTTGTAATTGCTACCAGCGTGACATCTCCGACCTCTCTCCCGTATCGTTTTTCGGCTTCACGAATCCTATCGAGGACCCGCTTTATATTATCAGCTGTCGAATTCTTTGTCACTGCCAACTTGGGTTCAGCTAATATATCCAAGCATCACCTCAGAATCAAGCGGTTTAGGTTGAAACTATTATCTACGCTTCGGAATAGTTCCATCAGGTGAATCCTCTAATATGTATCCCATTTCGTACAGCTCATCCCGGATCTTATCCGACAACGCCCAATCTTTTTCACTGCGCGCTTTTTCCCTCTCATTGATCTTATTATAGATTTCTTCGCCTATTTTCCCCTCTTTTGGGGGTAATATCCCCAGAACTTCATCCATATGTTCCAATTCACGAAGAAATTCTCCAGCTTGATCTTTCCCTATATCATCATCGTCTTTTAAAGTATTTGCTTTTCGCATAGTCCTGTAAAGAGCTGACAGGGCTTTTGATACGTTCAAGTCATCATCTAAAGCTTCACTGAATTCATCATTCATGCTATTGGCTTTCACATCACTAATTGCACCCACAATTCTTCCTTCCTCTTTCACTCTCTCCATACTGTGGATAAAATCGGTTATTTTCAGGATATTCCCCTCCGCCTCTTTCAGTTTAGCCTCGGTCAAGTCCAGCTTCGAGCGGTAGTGAGTAGAGAGCAGCGCAAGCCGTATCGCTTCCGGTGAATACCCATCTCCGATCAAGTCTTCAAGCAATTTGATGTTTCCGAGCGATTTCGACATCTTTTCCCCTTCGAGGATCAAATGTTCACAATGCACCCAGTACTTGACGAACGGTTTTCCGGTAGCGGCTTCGCTTTGCGCTATTTCATTTTCGTGGTGCGGGAAGATGTTGTCGACGCCTCCGCAGTGCAGGTCGAGCTGCTCACCGAGATATTTCATCGACATTGCGGAACATTCTATATGCCATCCGGGTCTTCCCTTGCCCAGCGGAGTCTCCCAGTAAATCTCACCGTCCTCCTCTTTCCAGCTCTTCCAGAGCGCAAAATCACGCGCTCCCTCCTTCTCGTAATCATCGTCGGATACCCTCTCTCCCGCTTTCATCTCCTCCGGTTTCAGGTGAACCAGCTTCCCGTATTCGGCGTACTTCTCTATCGAAAAATAAACGGAGCCGTCGTCCGTCTGATAGGCAGCGCCCTTGTCAATAAGACGCTCTATCAGAGCGACCATCTCAACTACCGTTTCAGAAGCCCTCGGATATTCGTCAGCGGGTTTGACCTTCAGAGTATTAAGACCCTTCCTAAAATCATTTTCAAATTCTGTTGTCAATTTCTTCAGCTCGGCTTTGTTTCCACCCGAAGCGGCAATCGTCTTGTCGTCAACGTCGGTTATGTTCATAACCATTTTGACCTTATAGCCTTTGTACTCTAAATACCTGCGTAACAGATCTTCAAATACGTAAGCCCGGTAATTTCCGATGTGAGGATAGTCGTAAACGGTCGGTCCGCATGCGTACATCTTGACCTCTTTCGAATCAAGAGGTTCAAACTCTTCTTTTTTCCGTGTGAGTGTGTTATAAAGCCTTAAAGCCATAAACGAAATTACGATATTGGGGGAGTTTAAACAAGTGTAACCCGTAGAATCAAATCCACAGTATCGAAATTTTTACTGAATGTTCAGATTTTACTGGGCTATCAATCCGGGAGAACAAATCCCCTTAAAATACCACCCGACAGCTGCGGCAAGGAGGATTCAGGTCACTGCGATTTTAGATTTGTTTCTTGATAGAAAAGCTGAACACACAATTTAGTTTAAGCGGGAACCATCTATGAATATATTACACTTAAGTGTGGTTTATATACACTTATTTGAGATCTTCTAATTTCCATTCGATTTCTTGTTATTTTGAAATTAAACCTCATACCATATCTTGAAACATGATTCGATAATATGCCATATATTGTTATAATTGACTGAATTACGCTCCGTATATTAGTTTATACATAAACTAATATTACCCGAAATTATCCTTTCAGATATCTGTCAAATTGCTGCCATAAAAAGTGGACTTCATTATAATCATCCGATCAGCGAATTCAGCTCTATACTAAATGTGGTAAAAACTTATAACTACATACCTCAAAGAGTATAAAACGAACAATATCCGTACAAATAGTTAGTTTAGTCTTGAACTAACTACTCAACGTTCAGAACATCGAGAATCACTGCATATTCGAACGCCTTGTCGCGAAGATAGTCATAACGTCCAGAAGAGCCCATATGTCCGGCTCCCATTTTCGTTTTCAATATCAGCAAATTCTTATCTGTTTTGAGTGCTCGAAGCTTTGCAGTCCACTTGGCGGGTTCCCAGTATCCGACTCTCGGATCATTCAAGCCTGCCTTGATGAGCATATTCGGATAGTCTTTTTTAGCGACGTTGTCATAGGGTGAGTATTGAACCATGTAATCGTAATCCTCTTTCAGCTTCGGGTTACCCCATTCCTCCCATTCGTTGGCGGTAAGAGGAATCGTTTCATCGAGCATCGTGTTTACCACGTCAACGAACGGAACGCTGGCTATCACGAGTTTAAAAACCTCCGGCTTCATATTCGTAACCGCTCCCATAAGCAACCCACCGGCGCTGCCGCCCTGAATCGCCAGCTGTTCCGAACTGGTATATCCATCTGAAATCAAATGCTCTGCACACGCAATAAAATCCGTGAACGTGTTCATCTTGTTTTTAAGCTTTCCGTCATCATACCAAACCCTTCCCATCTCACCACCGCCCCTTACATGAGCTATTGCATAAACAAACCCCCGATCCAGCAGGGAGAGTATCTTTGAATCAAACGAAGGCTCTCTGCTCGAACCGTAAGAACCGTATCCATACAGAAGAGCCGGCCGTGAGCCGTCTTTTACGAAGTCGTTTTTATACACAATTGAGATCGGAACCCTCGCTCCGTCGGAAGCTTCAGCATAAATTCTTTCAGTAGAATAATTTGCTTTATCGTACCCGCCGAGTACCTCATATTCCTTCAATAGCTCCCGGTCTCTGCTATCCATAACATAATCAAAAACACTCTTCGGGGTGATCAGCGACGTATACGTAAAGCGCAGCGTCTTTTTATCGAACTCCTTGTTTCCCCTTCGGGCGCTGAACGTATAAACTGGTTCCGGAAACTCAACAGTGTGGCTCTCTCCGTTCCTCAAATCAAAAATGCGGATTTGCTTCAAACCGTTTTCGCGTTCATATACAACCATGTGGCCTCTGAACATATCGACATAATCAATTTTTACATCCTTGCGGTGCGGGATAGTCTCCACCCAATTTTCCTTTTCCGGAGATTTGTCCGATACTTTCATTAGTTTAAAATTTGTTGCCCCGTCGTTCGTCACTATATAAAACTTGTCCGAGTGATGGAACACAGAATACTCCATCATATGCTGCCTTGGGTGGATTACCCTGAATTTCCCCATTGGGTCATCCGCTGAAAGCTGCCTTACCTCGGAAGTCGTAGCGCTCCCGGAGCTCAGTAGAAGAAACTTTCCGTCTTTTGTCTTACCGGGATATAAGAAATATTGATCGTCTTTCTCATGATATACAAGTTCATCGGATTTCAAATTTTCTCCAAGAACGTGCCTGAATACTTTATAAGGTCTGTGAGCTGCGTCGAGAGTGTTGTAAAAAATTGTTTTGTTGTCATTTCCCCACTCAACCGAATATCCTGTGTTTTCTATTTTATCCGGGTAAATCTCTCCCGTCGTGAGATCTTTCACCTGCAATGTGAACCGCTCAGACCCGTTAGTATCAACTGAAAATGCAACAAGCCGGTGATTCGGGCTGATTTCGAAGGCGCCGATATCAAAGTAATCTAAACCCTCCGCCATCTCGTTCTGATCGAGCAGGATTTCTTCTTCCGCATCCGTGCTTCCCTTTTTTCTGGCGAAAAGAGAATACTGCTTGCCCTCTTCCGTGCGCGTATAATAAAAATATTCGCCCCTTTTCTCCGGTACCGATAGGTCTGTTTCCTTTATCCTTCCCACCATTTCCTTGTAGAGAGTCTCTTGCAGCCCGGCATTGTGCGCCGTCATAGCGTCCGCGTATTGGTTCTCCGCCTTCAGATAATCTATTACCTCCTGATTTTCTTTCTCCCGCAGCCAGAAATAATTATCCACCCGCTCGATCCCGTGAAGAGTATCGACTTTCGCGATTTTTTCCGCTGTCGGCGGTTTCATTTTCAGACTCATATTCTTGCTCTCTTCCCCCATCATAAACGCTTTCTCCGCCGAACACGCGGTTATCAATATTATTATCCCGGCAGCTGCGATTCAGCTGCTATTTAATTTCATAAGCTATAGAAACATATCAACATACCAAAAATATTATTCAGACAGCGCCGGGTATTTAAGATGGTGGTCGGTCGCCTTTTGATACGCTCCCGCAACCGCAAGCAACCTTCCCTCGTCATACAATTTCCCTGTAAACGTGATACTCGTCGGTGTGCCGTCCTCTCTGAATCCGTTCGGAAGAACCACTGCCGGATGCCCTGTCAGATTCGTGGCAAGCAGGCTCCCGCCGCCGAAAGTCGGCGCCACGTATAGGTCAATATCTTTCAACATCTCATCCATCATCTGCATGAGTAATCTTCTTGCCCTGTTGGCATTGATGTATTCCACAGCCGGGATCAACCTCGCCTGTCTGAACACGTTAGGCCATGCCTGTTTCTTCTGCCTCACGAGCAACTCGTCTTTCCCCGAACGGGTCAGTTCGTCAAATGCGGCTGCTGCCTCCGCGCTAAGTATGAAACTGATGTCGTCGACGGGAAAATCCGGAAATTCAATGGGCACAAGCTCCGCACCAAGCGCCCATAGGACGTCGATCACCTCGTTGTCAATATCTTTTTGCTCCCTATCTTCCTCAAATTCCTTCTTAAGGTATCCGATCCTGATTCTGCTCAGATCAATGTTCTCATTATACTCGAACGGCATGTCCACAACGGATAGATCCAGGCCGTCCGGTCCATATATAGCGTTAAAAACGAGTGCGGCATCGGTGACGGAGCGCGTCATAGGTCCGAGTTTATCCATCGACCATGAAAGCGCCATCGCGCCGTGACGGCTCACCATACCGAACGTCGGTCTTAACCCCGTCGTTCCGTTCCGGGTCGCTGGAGAAATTATCGAGCCCCAGGTTTCGGAGCCGATGGAGAAGCCGACCAGTCCGGCTGCAGTCGCCGCACCGGGACCGGCGGATGATCCGCTCGAACCCTGTTCCAATTTCCATGGATTCCTTGTTTTACCGCCGTACCAGACGTCCCCCCATGCTAACGCCCCCAGCGTCAATTTGGCGACAAGCACGGCTCCGGCTTCCTCTAATTTTTTTACTACCGCTGCGTCATAGTCGAACATCTGCTCTTTGTAGGGCGTTCCCCCCCAGGTGGTTTTTATTCCCTTTGTTGCTAACAGGTCTTTTGCGCCCCAGGGAATTCCATGCAGCGGGCCCTTATAGTTACCGGATTCAATCTCAGCATCAGCCTTCTTCGCCTGTTCTAAGGCAAGTTCATCTGTCAGCGTAACTACGCACTCCAATATCGGCCCATATTTTCTGAGCCTCTCGAGATACATGTTCGTGAGCTCCACGGACGTTACCTGGCGTGTTCTGATAAGTTCGGCAAGTTCTGCGACGGTCCAAAAGGCGACCTCTTCGAGATTTTGAGGTCTCTTGACATTATCCGGTCTGTTATACCTGAAATTTCGCGATTCAGTTCCGGAAACCATACCGGGCAGAACAGGATTAAATCCTATGGCCGGGGGCAGGGAATTGGGTAAATTCAGCGCTCTCAGCGACTCGTAGCTGTCTAAAAGGTCATTCAGGTCTTCTACCATCGAATCCTTCTCCGAGCGTGTGAATTCTAATCCGATAACGCTTGCGGCATCATCTATCATGGACGAAGACACTCTTCCCTCATCTTTCAGCGTTCCGTAGAACGTAGAAGAGATGACGGCAAGAATCAGAATTGCCGTAGATGTTAAAACCACCATCCTTTTGTTAATATTGATCATTAATGACTCCTCCAAAATATTATTGCATCTCTTCCAATCCGAGAATTTTTGCGATGGTTAGTTTTGTCGAATGATGGTACATAGGCTTGGCTTTTTCATAAATTTCTTGTGCAGTCGCAAGACCTTCGGGTGTTTCAGCCATTTTTGTGTACAGGGGTTTTAATAGTTTTCTTCTGCCGACTGTCAACAGAAAATTTTCTAAAACAGTGTAAGCAGGTTCGTACTTACTCGTGATTGAAATCACCAGCCACTCAACGAGTATCTCGGGGTTACCTGATTTAGTTAATCCGAACGTGTTATCCAAATCCTTCATGCGGGATATCTCGTTCTCCCTCGGAAGCGATCTGAGGAACTTAAGCCAGTGATGGGTCGTCCACCCCTCTGTGTTCACATCAGCCGCCATTCCGCCTTCGGACCACATAGATGCGCTCCTATTTACGGATTCAAGCTCTCCGGACCTGACAAGAGGGAAATTGCCCGGAATACCGGGGGAATAGACCCACGCGGAAGTGTTGACGCTGTCCGCGATCGACTTATCCGACGACAACAAATTTGCGTTGAGATAATCCATGAAATCTTCTGTTGTTATGCTCTTGAAGGCATACTTTTCGAAATATGTTTTCAAAAAAGCATCCCATTTTTCTCTTCCCACGACCCTTTCAATTGTAATCAGAAAAAATTTCCCTTTCAAATAAGGGATATCGGTGAATCCATCATCGGGATCCCTACCGCTAAGATTAAGCTTTAAATGTGTATCAGGACTCTCAACACCTAATTCTTTTATCTCTTTCAACAGTTTTCCCCTGGCAAGAACGCTTAACATCTGTTCATATTCACTCCCGAAAACCTCCTCCATTATGCGCCCTTCAAGGTATGTGGTAAACCCTTCGTTCAGCCAGATATCATCCCAGCTTGCATTCGTAACGAGGTTGCCAGACCATGAATGAGCGAGCTCATGCGCAATCAAAGAGACAAGTGACCTGTCCCCGACTATGACCGTTGGAGTGAGAAAAGTGAGTCTGGGGTTCTCCATTCCGCCCCACGGAAAACTCGGTGGAAGTACGAGAAGGTCATATCTCTCCCACCTGTATGGACCGTACATCTCTTCCACCTTCAACATCATCTCCTCGGTATCGGCGAACTCATAAGCGGCCGCTTCTATCAACTCCGGTTCGGCGTAGATTCCGGTCCTCCGTCCCATCTCACGGAATTCAAGATTCCCCACACCCATAGCCATGAGATACGAGGGTATCGCCTGAGGCATCACGAATTCATACACTCCTTCAGGATTTTTCCGGGTCGGGTTAGCGGCGCTCATAACAGCCATCAATTCAGGCGGAACAGTCACTCTCGCATCATATGTAAATCTCACTGCCGGCGTATCCTGCAGGGGTATCCACCTTCTCGCGAATATCGGCTGTGATTGAGTGTATAAAAACGGATGTGTTCCCCCAGCCGTTTGAGCAGACGCCACCCAGTCAAGCGCTCCTGATTGCGGAATGGTAGAGTAGTATATATTTACCGCCTCGGTTTGAGATTGAATTTCAATGATTAAAGGTCTACCTAAAAGTTCTATATCCTCTCCTAACGTAAACTCGGCAGGGATTTCATTTTCTCCAAGAGTTACTCTTTCGATTACGAGGTCGCCCCCATCAAGATGTAATTGCCGGACGCCGGGCATGACCTCTATCGACAAACTTGCCTTCCCATGCAGGATTTTTTCGTCGAAGTTTACTGTCAAATCAAGCGAGAGGTGCGTTACCACGGCTTCCCATGGTCGTGCGAACGAATGCGGGTCTTCCGCATACTTACCGCGCGCTGCATCTTCCGAAATTTCCCGTTCAGACTCTTTCGTTGCCGAACAGTTCATAACTGCAAACGCTGTTATAAGCGTTATCAATATTTTTCTGATTATCAATTTGATCTCCCTGATTTAATCCGTGATTCCCAAACTCGAGGGAAGTCGCGGCGAAGAGAGCAAAAGCTTGAACTCTTCCCAACGTTTTTCAGGATTATCCGCAGTTCCTCCCCGCGACTCTATGTATTTTCTGACAATGTCTTTTCCGAGGTTATAGTTCAGGTCATAAGCTCCGTAATCATCCATAAACCGTACTCGCTGAGCTGATTTCTCCGGCGACCATAACCTGTACTTAATCAAGTACTCTTCCGCTTCTTCCCTGCTTATATCCCCGTTAAGATAATCCCTCGCCGCTTCGTTTCGAGCGTAATCCAATTTTTCCGTAAGATTGAAAATTTTGTAATACTCCTCCACCCTTGTCGAGTCCAGACCAGCGAGAGGAAACAAGACCTTCTTTTCATATTCCAACCGTTCATCCCCCGGAAACGCAACCTCAATGCCGAAAACTGCGGTTCCCTCGGATATCATCGATTGTGAACTATAGAGCGGATTGACGGTGAATTCAACCCACCCTCTGCCCTTTGCGAGCGAATTTTCCAACAGCACGTTGTAAGTATGATGCCCCGGATAACCTTCGTGGCTGGCGACGTCTATTATCCGGTCTATCGTTAATGGAACGTCCCTGTTTAGCTGAATCAGGCTCTTATTGTTTCCCATGTACCAGTTATATCCGGTCCAGGACTTTCCCGTCACATACTCCAATTCGAAAAACTCATCCTTCGGAAGTTCTATATGCTCCCTCGTTCTCCTTCTCGCTTCCCTTATAGCCTCCTCGAATACAATATCAACCCTGTCATCAGGCACGATAAATTCTTTGTTAAAATCGGTCAATCTCTTCTGAACAGAGCCCTCTCCCGGCAGCAGCTCATCGATCTCATTTATTATTTCTATAAAATGACTCTCCGGTAAGTCGGGCGGATTTGCGTCAAATATAGCTTTTGCTTCTTCATCGTAAGTGAACTTTTTACCGCCTGCCATGTCTATTCTCGCCCTTACCGATTCAAGCTGCTTTGCTAAATATTGACGCCGGAGCCCCAGGATTTCTTCTGCGTCCGTGAGGTCTATCCTCAATACTCTATCTCTGAGATCCTCTGATGCCGCCCTTAAGCCGTCTAAGGTCACACCCGAAGCTTCCACGCTTTCTTTCCATTCGGGAGGACCGTAATATGCATCTACGTACCCCCGTTCATGGGTATCCATGCCCAACATAACCTTCACGTAATCTTCCGCAATTAGATTTAATTCTTCGTTTGCGCTTTTTCGGACAGGAAACTGCTCTACCATTGCATATTCTTTCGTACACGATGTTAGGATTGATTGCGATAAAAATAATATGATAGAACGATAAATTTTTTGCCGGGTCATATTAGCAGCTCCTTGTAAAAACAGACCTAAAAGATATGAACCCGCTTACCCGAATTCAATAGGAAGGAATCTGCCTCTGATATTATTTAACCAGTGTCATTCTGAATCCCGATTTATCGGGATGAAGAATCTCAACCGGAGGGAAAATTACTACAAGTATACCGTCCATTACCAATGATTTACACGTACTTGTTCGGGATTCCTCGTCCGGATGAAATCGTTTGCTAATAGGCGGCAGAAATAAATTCCTGAGGAAACGTTCGATGCGTCCCAACTGACTCGGTGAATCCCTGCGGGCATATTTCCATTGATTAGGAACGCTACTTCCTGTCCGCGGAGGTTATAAATAGCCAGATTAATCAGCCAATTCGACGATTGTCTCAACCAAATCTTTAAAGCTCATACCCACCGCTTTAGCCGCTTTGGGAACTAAGCTGGTTTTAGTCAAGCCGGGGAGAGTATTCACCTCAAGACAGTAAAACCTATCATCGTTGTCTATCAAAAAATCGATGCGCGCGTAATGCCTGCACCCAAGAGCGTTAAACGCTTTTAGCGCCGCTAATTGAACTCTTACTTCAACTTGTTCCGGAAGATCGGCGGGACATACGTACTCGCTCATACCGGGCGTATATTTACTTTCGTAATCGTATGATTTGTGTTTCGGTTTTATCTCCACGATAGGCAGAGCCTCTTTGCCGAGGATTGCGACGGTAAGCTCCCTGCCCTCTACATACTTTTCAACCATCACGTGGTTGGAGTATTTTGCAGCTGCTGCGGCGGCTTTATCGAGCTCTTCCGAATTGTTCGCTATCCCGAAACCCACTGTAGATCCCTGATCGTTCGGCTTAACGACCATGGGGAAATCCATGTCCTCATCGCTGTAGAATACTTTTCCATCCCGCACCATAGTCCAGTCGAGTACGGGAATGCCTGCCTCTTGGAACATCTTTTTCGAAATATCCTTATCCATGGCAAGGGCGCTCGCAAGCAGTTTTGAACCTGTATATTTTAATCCCGCAGCCTCGAGAAGCGCCTGAATGGTTCCGTCCTCTCCGAAAGTTCCGTGAAGCGCTATAAACGCCATCTCAGCTTCATTCAGCGCGGGCGAATTGAACATTTCCAAAGCCTTGCCGTAATCGTAATCACCTATCGATGGGGGTTTTCGTCCCGGCTTGGTTTCGTACACTTCCGAATCCGCCGGCTTCTGGTCTTTACCCAATGACGGATCGGCAAGACTGACAGTATGGCCCAACTCTTTCAGAGCTGATGCTACAGCGCTGCCGGAAGCGAGCGAAACTTCCCTTTCAGTCGAAAATCCGCCGCATATGACGACTATATTCAATTCATCTCCATCATAATCCTACAATGTGAACAAAATCATACCGGAAACCGATGAAATACCTGTTCTCGCTTTCGGTTAGTCGTGCGATAGACCGGCCGATTGGCGTTATGATCACGAATGACAATATTATCAACGCTGCTTTACGCTCCATTGCCCGTTACGCGCAAACGATCCATCGCAATAATATAATCTATCGCCTCGGAGAGGTCATCAACCACCGTTACCGCATCCTCTTCCGTTACCAACGTTCCGGGGACAGGTTTCCCGCCGCGAATAAGAATCGGTCTTGCGCCGACCCTTATCGCGACAGCCACGTCGGTCAGCTTGTCTCCCACAAACCAGGTATTGCTGAGTTTGACTTTGTGTTTTTCCTCGGCTTGAAAAAACAGCCCCGGTTCCGGTTTGCGACAGTCGCATTTGTCCTCAGGTCTGTGCGGACAATAATATATGTCCCATATTTTCCCGCCGGAAGCCTCTATCTCAGCTACCATATTGGTCATTATCCGATCAATCTCATCCTTGGTCGCCAGGCCTCTTCCTATTGCCGATTGGTTTGAAATAATAATGATCTTATACCCTTCTTCGGTT
Source organism: Candidatus Neomarinimicrobiota bacterium (assembly GCA_022567655.1). Lineage (NCBI taxonomy): Bacteria > Pseudomonadati > Fidelibacterota > Fidelibacterota bacterium. The sequence goes on along the minus strand of JADFGO010000030.1, from coordinate 3,569 downwards.
ACACGCCTTATTGCGTCAAGAGCGCCGGGAAGAATTTCGAATTCGGACCATTCGGTCACATACCCGTCAGCTTCGCGGTTTATCACTCCATCCCGGTCAAGGAATAGTACCTGTTTATTTTTTCTAATCGGGGGCATCTATAAGTCAGCGTAAGTTACTTAGGTGATAAAGGCATGTCAAGAAAGAACAGCCTTTGTGTTCATGCTCTTCACGTTAAGCAAATCGCAAATAATGACAGGCAGGTCTGTGATATCTATACCGTTGACCGGGTCACCGTTCAGGTAGATCAGAGCATCCCCGTATGAGTGCATGCCGGAGAACCTGTCAAAACCGAATAATTCCGGTGCGTTTAGTTCTCCTTTAATTTCGTATCCCTGCTTCGGAACGGCGATCAGATCGGGAAGCTGAACCGGAGACCTGTCAAAATCGGCTGAAACCCATTCACTTCGCATATCAACCACTCTTTCAATCACAGGCGAACCTGTTTCAGGATCCTGAATTCCCAGCAAAGACGATGTCAGTTCTTCCCTCACTCCTTGCGCCTCACTCCCTTCAAGCACTTTTCCCTTTGGAGATTTGTCTTTCAGGTGAAGATAAATCCGTCCCGGCGCCATACTGAATGCCTTGCTCTCACTCCCGACAGCGTTAAGATTAGTAGCATTCGGCTCCGAAAGAGTCAGGTAGCCGTTACTTATCAACCAGTGATTCAAATAGACGTCCTTTTTGAGTTCCGTAAAACCATGATCTGAAAGTATTATTATTGCACTATCCTCATCTATAGAATCAAACACCTCTGAGATGAACTTATCTATGGCACTGTATATTACCGCAAACAAATCAACCGCCGATTGTTCCCCCGAATTCATTTCGCGCCATAAAAAATGGTGTAATCTGTCCGTCTCGAGGACATGAAGAACAAAGAGGTCCCATCTTTCCCGGGCAAGATAGTGTTTTGCTGCGTTCAAACGAGACGTTAAGCTTTTAGGCAGCTGTTCAAATAGCGAGTCGTGAGATTTTCTCGCAGACCATGCGTCGATATCAAGACGGTAATCAAAAGATTTCAACTTTTCCAATTCTTCGGGGGGATAGACGGCTCTTTCAAGATTTGGCGCGAGGAACCCGGAAACGATTGTACCGTTTATCGGAGCGGGAGGGAAGGTTGCCGGTACGCCGAGAGAACATACCCTCAACCCCAGCCGCGAGAGATGCTGATAAATGGTCGGAACAAGCAAATTCTCAGCTGTCGGAACGAACGGATCATATCCGTCCGGCTTCCTGTCTACGAATCCTGTAATCCCGTGTATACCGGGATTCTCTCCCGTGAGAAATGAAGCCCACGCGACAGATGATACCGGCGGAAGGGTGGTGGTCATTGGGGCTATTTTCCCTTCTTCGTGAAGGGAGGTCAGGAAGGGGGCGATACCCAGCTCCTTAATCTTCGGCAGAAACGAAAAAGGCACGCCGTCAAGCCCTATGACGATTACTTTTTTATTTGCAGAATTCAGATTTCTTTATATGTTAAAAATTAATTGATTCCCAGCTGGTTTTCTTAGCGCCTGAAATCTCGAACGCACCAGCAGCATCAATCGGTTCATCAATTCTGTCTGAGATTGGCTGCGCCTGTCTGAGATTCTTCGTCGTCGCTTCGCTCCTCCTCAGAATGACATATAAGGAGAAATACTACACACTCAGTTTCATCTCCTGAAGCACTTCATAGGGAATAGCCATGTTACCATAACCGACACCGATTTTTATTGCGGGTTTGTTCTCACCGTGGAAGTCTGTACCGCCTGAAATGAGAAACCCGAATTTGTCGGCGGCTTGCATCAGCCTGTCTTCTTCGACTTGAGAGTGATTGTTGTAAAAAACTTCTATGCCGTCGAAACCAACATCCTTTAGTTCCTGCAAAAGAGAATCGAGTTGTTGTCCGTTCACCCCTAATGTACCCGGATGAGCGATTATGACCAATCCTCCGGCACCGTGTATCATGTCAACGGTTTCTTCCCGCGTCAGGCGATGCCTTTCAAAATACGCTGAAGCGCCTTTTTTCAGATACTTATCAAACGCCTCCTGGACAGTTCGCACATACCTCTTTTTAATGAGAGCGGCTGCAATGTGAGGTCGTCCCAGCTGTCCCCCCCCGGAAATCTTCTCTACTTCCTCCATTGACACATTTAATCCGAATTCATTCAGCTTCTCAATAATTTTAGGATTTCTGGTAGCGCGGCTCGCCTGAATTTCTCTTAGTGATTCATTCAATTGTTCGTTTTCATGGTCGATAAACAAACCGAGAATGTGCATCGAGCCCGGATTGTGTTCGACGCTCAGCTCCAGTCCGGGAATTACCTCAATTCCTTCACGCTCACCCGCCGCTAACGCCTCGGGAATTCCCTCCACCGTATCATGGTCTGTAATTGCAATAGCCTCGATTCCATGCTTCTTAGCGAGAATAACAAGATCGTTCGGACTCATCGTGCCGTCAGATGCTGTTGTATGCGCATGAAGGTCGATCATCTATAAGTAACCGAGCGCTTCAAGCCGTTTCTGAATGAATTCCTCTTCTTCGGGCGTGTAGGAACCGGATGAATCGTTCGGCTCTATTCTTCCGAGTTCCTCAAGTCTGCGTATAACAAAGTTCACCGACTCTTCGACAGACTCCTTATCCGTATGCACTTCGATCTCAGCGTCCTCAGGCGGTTCATACGGGTCGTCTATTCCGGTAAACTGCTTTATCTCGCCCGCCAACGCCTTTTTATAGAGCCCCTTAACGTCTCTTTCAATGCATTTCTCAAGTGGGGCATTTACATAGACTCCTATGAAATTATCATCATGACTTCCCAGTTCTACGTAGCCTTCGCGGCCAACATGTCGGGCAACCAGCCAGCGGTGTTTGTGGATGAAATAGCAGTTGTTCAATAGGACTACCAGCCTCTAGCCAGCGCCGTTTGGCGGCACCGCATGTTCCCTGGGTTGTTCCGCGGATCGATGGAAGTAGCCGGGTGCAGAACAATCAGATCGTCTGGGCTACCCACTGGTCGGCGTTGCGCACCATCGCCGCTAGAGTGGGCAGCATCCTCAGGGCGATCTCGGGATTCTCCTCCAGGGCAGCGAGGAATTCGGCCCTGGGCAGAAAGTAACACTCCACGGGTCCCATGGCGCTGACGCCGGCCGAACGGGGCAGGCCGTCGATCAGGCCGATCTCACCGAAACTGTTTCCCTGGCGCAAGATACTGAGAACCGCCGACACTCCCTCGGACTCGGTGGACCATTTGGTCACCTTGGCCATTCCGGACTTGATGATGTAGAAGCCATCCGCAGGCTCTTCTTCCTTGAAGAAGAGCTCTCCTTCCGACAGCGTGACAAGGCGAATCTGGCTGGCCAGGCGCTCCAAGGCCTCCCCTTTCACCTGTTTGAATAGGTCTATCTGGGAGAGAAACTCCACCGTCTGTTGCACAGCCCACCTCCCGCTTTCCGGCTGTTCTGCCGGATGTGGTGTGGGGCGCCCTTCGGGGCCGCCCAGTAAAAGCATAACATAATCCAATTCCCATGTTTGCTGGTCCAGGGTCAGA
>JADFGO010000029.1 GCA_022567655.1 Candidatus Neomarinimicrobiota bacterium | reverse complement strand
AAGAGTCCGGTGAGAGTGAATATTTTCGCGATGCTGCTGTCTTTTGCGCCGATCGCTTTCAGGATCCCTATCTCTTTCCGCTTATCCATGACCATCATAATCAACGAACTGACTATGTTAAAAGCAGCCACTATAATTATCAAACTCAATACGGCAAATGCTCCCATCTTTTCTAATTTCATCGCTCCGAGCAGGTCTCTGTGTAACTCGAACCATGTCATTATTCTAACGTCCTTTATATTGCTTGATCTGAGCAAGTCGGCGGCTTCAAACGAGTCCTCAAATCTCTCAAAGCTCATCTCTATACCGGTTACCTTTTCGCCCATCCCCAATAATCTCTGAGCATTTTTGTAATATACATACGTGTACACATCATCATAATTGAATATGTTGGCAGAAAATATCCCGATGACTACGAACCGTTCCACGACGGGAACGCTGAATATGGATCTCATCGACAACGGATTGATCACAGTCACTGTATCACCTATGCCCGCCAACAACCGCTCGGAAAGATTCCGACCTATAACAATACCGTCAGATGCTTCCGTCTCGATATTTATATCACCTTCTACTATGCTCGAGCTTATGTTTGTTACATTCTTCAACCCGGACTCAACCGTACCCTTAATAATTACGATACTTTGTTTATCCCTGTGATTGATGATCCCCTTTCCCGAGACGTAAGGGGCAATCGCCATCGGCTCGGCAACTCTGTTTAATTCTTGCTGTAAGGTTTCCCACTCCTCTAATCCTTTACCTACTTCTTTCTCGACTTTGATGTGAGAGTCGAAGTTCAATATTTTCGCTCTCACTTCCCTCTCAAAACCTCCGAGAACGGAAAGCGCCGTTATCATTGCCCAAACACCTACGGCAAATCCGCCAATCGAGATCAATGCAGTAACTGAGATCATTCCAACTCGTTTTTTCGAGAAAAAATATTTCCTGGCAATAAAAAACTCTCCCGCCATCTTATTCATCCCTCAAGGTATCAGCAGGCATCAATCGCGCTGCCTTCAAAGCCGGATAAGCGGTTGCAGCCAGACTGAGCGCCAGCGCTCCGGCTCCGATTACGAGGAAGAATTCGGGCTGCATCAGTACGGGGAGAGCGTTCATGAAATACACGTCGGGCGGAAGGGCGATAATATTTTCGTTTTGCTGTAACACTCCTAACCCGTAAGCAAGAATCATCCCGATCAATGCCCCGACGCCGCCGATCAATCCTCCCTCTGCAAGGAATATCCGTAGCACACGATTGGTTTTAAACCCTATTGCCTTTAAAACACCTATGTCGTGGGTTTTATCGATTACGATCATAGCGAGCGTACTCGTAATATTGAACAGCGCTACCAGTGCGATCAGACCGAATACGAAAAGCATAGGCAAACGTTGAGTGTCCAGCCATTTGAATAGGTTTTTGTGACGTTCTTCCCATGTCAACGGGAAGAAGGGATAACCGCCTAATTTTTCTTCTATCGCCGCAGATATCACTCCGGCATCCCGGGAATCATCGACAAACACTTTTATACCCGTAACAGAGGAGCTCATACGGAACAATTCCTGGGCTGCGTATAACGGGATATAAACGAATACACCATCGAATTCCGCCATGCCCGTTTGAAATGTTCCTAATATCTCAAATTGCCTCGCAAACGGAGTATTAAAGGGACCCGGTACGCCGTTGAAAACCATCACCGTAACGGTGTCGCCAACTGCTACCTTTAATCCGGATGCAAGTTTTGATCCCAAAATTATAGGAGATAAATCACTCCCCTCCTTATCAAGTGAGAAAGAATCGCCAAATGACTTCAGCCCCGACTGCTTCCGAAACGTTTCATCATTTTCCGTAACTCCCTCGACTAAAATCCCGTCAATCTCTTCTCTGGAGCGAATAACGGCTTCTTTTAGGATGTAAGGATAAACATCCCGGACCCCTTTCACGCTCTCGATTTGCCTTCCGATATCTTCATATTCGCTCATCGGATTGAAGTGGTACTGCCTGACCCTGATATGGGAATCGAACCCGATGATCTTATCTTTGATCTCTGTTTCAAACCCCTCTACTATTGATAAAGTCAATATGAGGGACGCTACTCCGATGGCGACTCCCGCGATGCTTAGAACCGAAATGAACGAAATAAATCCTACTTTTTTATGAGAAAGAAGATGCCGCCGGGCGATAAAGAGTTCTACCGGCAATTTATTCTTCCGGTTTCATCAATGGAAATAAAATGACGTCCTTAATGGATGGTGAATCGGTTAGGATCATTACAAGGCGTTCGATTCCTATTCCGAGACCCGAGTTGGGAGGCATGCCGTATTCCATGGCGCGAATGTAATCTTCGTCGAGATGCTGCGCTTCTGCATCCCCTTCAGCCCTGGCAACCGCCTGCATCTCGAAACGTTCGCGCTGGTCTATCGGATCGTTCAGTTCACTAAACGCATTTCCGATTTCCATTCCAAAAAGGAACGGTTCGAATCGTTCAACCAAATTGGGATCGTCTCTATGCTTTTTGGCTAACGGCGAAAGTACAAGCGGGTAATCCTTTATGAATATCGGACCGTCAAGGTTGGGTTCAACAACAGAGTCGAAATACTTATCAAGTAATTTGCCGTCAGGCAATGTTCTGTCTACATCCACATCTTTTTTATCAATCGCCTTAATTATCTCTTTTTTGGAAGCGCCGTAAAGGTCAATACCGCCGTATTCCTTAAGAGCCTCATAATAAGCCAGCTCTTTCCAGGGTGGTTTCAGATCTATCGTAACCCCTCTGTACGTCACCTCGGTAGTCCCGTTTACCTCCATCGCAATAGTTGAGATCATATCTTCGACGAACTTTTTCATATCCGTATAATCCCAGTAAGCGACGTACAATTCGAGCATGGTAAATTCAGGATTGTGAGACCTGTCCATGCCTTCGTTCCTGAAATCGCGCGAGAATTCGTACACTCTCTCGAACCCGCCGACAAGGAGTCTCTTCAAGTACAACTCGTCGGCTATTCGAAGATAAAGATCAGTGCCCAGCGCATTATGGTGCGTAATGAACGGTTCCGCCATCGCTCCGCCGTACATCGGTTGTAATACCGGAGTGTCAACCTCCATGCAGCCGGCGGCATCAAGAAAATTCCGCATCGCTGTAACGATTTTCGTCCGCTTTACGAAAATTTCCCGCACTTCCGGATGAACCGCAAGGTCGGCATAGCGCTGTCTGTATCTCTGTTCTTTATCCGTGAATTCATGAAATACCTTTGTCTCACCGTCTTCATCTTTCGATTTAATAATCGGAAGCGGACGGATCGATTTCGATAAAATGTCGAGATTTTTTACCCATACAGTTTGTTCGCCGGTCTTTGTAACGAACAGATGACCGGATATTCCCACGTAATCTCCGATGTCCAAAAGCTTATAGAGATCATAACCGTCATCCCCTATCTCGTCTTTTCTCAGATGTATCTGTATCTTTCCTGTTTGGTCCTGCAAGTGCGCAAATGACACTTTTCCCATTCCGCGGATCGACGTCAACCTGCCTGCTATGGAGACGTTTTCTTCTGATTTGCCCAGCTTTTCGAAATTCGAGAACAGATCGCTTACTTTGTGCGTGACGTCGAACTTATAGGGATAGGGATTGACTCCCAGCTTGCGAAGCGCGTTTAATTTTTCCCTGCGCGTCTCTTTGAGCTGCTCGAGTGTCTTATGTTTGCTCTCTTCCGCCAATTACCTCCCGTTGAATATGTTCGTACAATCCACGTTTACCCTGATGAAATCGGGGGATTGTCCCTGCGCCGCAATATCAATTCTTCCCTGCCTTGCTTAACAGGTACGATTTAATAAATTCATCTATCTTGCCGTCCATAACCGCCTGAACGTTTCCCGTTTCGGTGCCGGTTCTGTGGTCTTTAACCATATTATATGGGTGAAACACGTATGACCGTATCTGGCTTCCGAAACCTATCTCCTGCTTGGTAGATTCGATCTCCTTCTTTTTACTCTGCTGTTCTTCCAGACGGAGCGTGTACAATTTGGCTTTTAACATCTTCATGGCGGTCGCCTTATTTTTATGCTGCGACCGTTCATTTTGACACTGAACAACGATACCGGTAGGAATGTGCGTGATCCTTATAGCCGAATCCGTTTTGTTGACATGCTGTCCTCCGGCGCCGCTTGCCCTGTATGTATCTATTCTCAGGTCTGCCGGGTCGATCTCGATCTCAATCTCCTCATCCACCTCCGGATAAACGAAAACCGAAGCGAACGACGTGTGCCTCCTGTTGGCAGAGTCGAACGGAGATAGCCTGACGAGTCGATGCACACCGGCTTCGGCTTTGAGATAACCGTAGGCATAGTCACCTTTCATTTCTAATGTTACCGATTTGATTCCCGCTTCATCTCCCGGCTGAAAATCGAGTACGGTAGATTCAAAACCGCTGTCGGCAGCCCATCGTTCGTACATTCTCAAGAGCATCGCTGCCCAATCCTGAGATTCCGTACCGCCCGCACCCGGATTTATGGAGAGGATTGCGTCATTCGAATCTTCTTTTCCCCCGAGCATCCTCTTGAACTCCAGATCATCAACACTCTTCTCCAATTCACCGAGAACCTCTTTGAACTCGGCGGTTAATTCATCCCCTCCGGCTTCGCCTGTCAGCTCGATAAGGGTCTTAACGTCATCATTTAACCGGTCGGCGATTTCGACTGATTTAATAGATTTTTCGAGGAGTGATATTTTTTTTAGGACGGATTGAGCTTTATCGCCGTTATTCCAGAAATCAGATTGAACAGTCTTATCCCTCAGCTCTTCTAATTTATTCTTTTTAGTGGATATTTCAAAGATACCCCCTGAGTTCTTTTAATCGCTGATTCAGCTGATTCGCTTTTTCTTTATCTATATCCTGCATTCGATTCCTAAAAATTATGTTGAACGGTTAACTTAGATATAATGTAGGAGCATGTCAACATCTGGCTGTGCATTTCCATCGCTGATACAGCCATGCCGGTTGAATATTAGTTGAACCGGTATCTCACTGAATTTTCGATACTTTGCTACACGTCGTAATACAGAGAAAACTCATACGGATGAGGTCTCATTCGCATCTGATTGACTTCGTTCTCCATCTTATAGTCTATCCATGTATTCAGGACGTCCTCCGTCATCACGTCTCCTTTAAGAAGGAATTCATGATCGTCCTTCAGAGCGTTTAACGCTTCCTCAAGCGTTCCGGGAGTACCGGGAACCTTCTTGAGTTCTTCAGGTTCAAGGTCGTATATGTTTTTGTCGAGTGGTTCTCCCGGATCGATCTTGTTCATTATGCCGTCCAGTCCAGCCATCAAGATTGCGCTAAATGCCAAATACGGATTGCAGGATGGGTCGGGCACTCTGAATTCGACTCGTTTCGTCTTGGGGTCTGAGGAATACATCGGTATACGCACCACGGCGCTGCGGTTTCGCTGGGAGTATGCGAGGTTGACCGGAGCCTCAAAACCGGGAACCAGCCTCTTGAAGGAGTTCGTGGTCGGATTCGTAAACGCTACTATCGCCGGTCCGTGTTTTAATAGTCCGCCGATAAAATGCATCCCGGCTTCGCTTAATCCGGCATACTCCGTACCTGCAAAAAGATTTTCATCCCCTTTCCAGAGACTAATGTGGATGTGCATCCCTGAGCCGTTGTCGGCGAACAGAGGTTTTGGCATAAAAGTTACCGTCTTGTTATATTTTTTTGCCGCGTTCTTGACGATATATTTGAACAGAAGAACACCATCCGCCATTTTTAACAGTGAATCGTACTTTAAATCTATTTCAGATTGCCCGCCGGTAGCGACTTCATGATGGTGAGCTTCGACTTCGAGTCCACATTCGATCATTGTCAGCATCATTTCATTCCGAAGATCAACCATAGAATCGGCCGGAGGAACCGGAAAATACCCCTCTTTGTATCTCGGCTTATAACCGAGGTTCGGCTCTTCATCACTGCCGGAGTTCCAGCGTCCCTCTTTCGAATCCACCACATAAAAACTTGAGTTTTCGTTTTGATCAAATCTTACATCGTCGAAGATAAAAAATTCTGCCTCCGGTCCGATATAGGCTATGTCCGCTATGCCTGAAGATTTTAGATAGTTTTCGGCTTTTTGCGCTATAAAACGCGGGCAACGGCTGTATCTCTCTTTTGTGATCGGATCATGCACGTCACACACAATGCTTATTGTAGTCGGGTTTATAAAAGGATCGATTATTGCGGTTGACGGATCCGGAATGACGATCATATCCGATTCATTTATTGTCTGCCATCCTCTTATGCTCGAACCGTCGAACCCCAAGCCTTCATCAAACATTTCGTCACCTAAGTGTCCTATTGGTATGGTGAAATGCTGCCATAAACCCGGAAAATCTATAAACTTCAGGTCTACCGCCTTTGCGCCCGTTTCTTTAGCTAACTTGTAAACATCCGCGCGGCTATCTGCCATTTAACTATCTCCTATTATTATTAGTTCAGGGCGTTGTCGCCCGATTCCTCTGTGCGAATCCTGATCGCATCTTCTACGTTGGTGATGAAGAGCTTGCCGTCTCCTATCTGTCCTGTTTTAGCGACCATCAATATCTTACGAACCGTTTCATCTACCTTGTCATCGCTTACTACCACCTCAATTTTCACCTTTGGTAAGAAATCGATGTGGTATTCCCTTCCCCTGTAAAGTTCCGACTGTCCCTTTTGCCGCCCATATCCCTTCACTTCGGAAACCGTCATACCCTTTACACCGATCTCTATCAGCGCTTCTTTTACTTCATCGAGTTTAAATGGTTTTATTATCGCTTCGAGTTTTTTCAAATATCTCCCAATTAGGACGACGGTAGCAACAGCTTATTGAGGAGCCCTCTCAAGGCGATTTCATCGAGACCTCTCTGAAACACGCTCTTGTGAGCCAAAGCGACTCTCCCTGTCTCCTCCGATACCACAACAACAACCGCATCAGATTCTTCGGAGAGACCCAATGCCGCTAAGTGACGCGTACCCATTCTCCTGTCAATGGTCGGATTATCCGATAAAGGCAGAATACACTTCGCCGCTTCGATAGTTTCGCCCAATATAACTACCGCCCCGTCATGCAGAGGAGATTGCGGATTGAATATCGAGACGAGCAATTCCGAGGTAGCGCGTGCGTTGAGCCGAACTCCTTTTTCAATTATCGACTTCAAGCCGGCGTCCCGTTGTATGACGATGAGTCCCCCATAGCGCTTCTTAGACAGCTCGAAGACGGTCTCAATGACAGTGTCTATCGCCCTTAGTCCTTCGACCTGAAAGAGCTTTCGGGCGAGTCTGCTCTGACCGAGAGCCAGCAATATTCGCCTCAGCTCCGGTTGGAAGAGAATAACAAACGCTATAACCCAAACGGTTCTGATGCTTTCTATCAGCCACGCCATTCCGCTCATATTAAGGAATTGCACGATAACAGATACCATGAGAATGCCGGCTAACCCGACCATCATCTGTGCCGCCCGCGTGCCGCTGAGAGCCTGATAAAGTTTATAGAAAATAAATGCTACCACCAGAACATCCAGCACATCGACAATAGTAACCGATAGAAATCCTATCTTGAAGAGCTCCATCTCAGTTCATCTCCGGTGCGGCTGCTATCAGATCAGCGATCTTAATGGCTTTGGATATTTCTTTCACGTCGTGAGCGCGAATCAGATCAGCGCCGGACAGAACGCTCGCTGCTGTTGCCGCTGCTGTCGCTTCAAGTGTTTCATCGGTCGAGACGTTGAGCGTCTTCCACAAAAATGATTTTCTCGAGGGACCGATAAGCAGCGGCTGCCCGAGAGCTCTAAAATATTCAAGGTTTTTGATCAATATAAAATTGTCTTCTATTCGTTTGCCGAAACCTATCCCCGGATCAATAATGACATTTTCCTTTTTTACTCCTGCTTCGACGGCAATTTCAATCGAACGGGAGAGATAATCGCCGATTTCTTTTAGTAAGTCATCGTAGTGAGGATCTACCTGCATGTCACGGGGAGTACCCTTAATGTGCATAACGACTAAAGCAACGCCGGTTTCCGCGGCAAGGCCTGCCATTCGATCGTCAAACCGCAGTCCGCTTATGTCATTAATAATCGAAGCTCCCGCATCTATTGCCTCTTTTGCCACTTCCGATTTATACGTATCGATTGAGATCGGGACGTCGACTTCCCCCGCTAATTCACGGATAACGGGAATCACCCTCTCTAATTCTTCTTCGAGCGGAACCGGTTCTGCCCTCGGTCTTGTCGACTCCCCGCCTACGTCTATGATATCGGCGCCTTCGCCGGCGAGCCTGATGCCGTGCTCGACAGCTGTCTTTTTATCGAAAAACATTCCGCCGTCGGAAAACGAATCGGGCGTCACGTTGAGAATCCCCATCAGATGCGTGCGCCCGTTAAACTCGAGAAGGTAATCACCCGCTTGAACCGCAAGTGGATGTACCTTCTTCATTGTCAAATCTTCAGCCCCTATCCGCTAATATATCCATATTAAATTTTACTTTCTCTTTTCCTACTTTGCATTTTTCTTTCGAACAGGGCTGTTGTTGCCCTTTAATTTAGAGGCGCTGTTATTTCCGCCGTTCGTCTTCCTTTTCCGCCTGCCGTTCCTACCGTTAGATGGAGAGATTTTTTTACCCGCTATTAGAGCGTCCAATTCTGCGCCATTGATAATTTCTTTTTCAAGAAGCGCATCCGCAATTCGCTTTAACGTGGATTTTTTCTTTTTAAGGAGGTTAGTCGCTCTCTCCTCGGCAGCCAGAATTATTTTTTGAACTTCTTCGTCTATTATCCGTGCTGTATTTTCGCTGTAGTCCCGATGCTGTGAAATTTGTCTACCGAGAAAAATCTCTTCTGCTTTTTTACCGAATGTCAAAGGTCCCAGTTTTTCGCTCATACCCCACTCACAAACCATTTTTCTGGAGAGTTCCGTTGCTCTTTCAAGGTCGTTCCCTGCGCCGGTAGTGTACTCGTCAAACACTATCTTTTCTGCCGATCTGCCTCCGAGTAAAATCGCCAGCTGCGCATTTACCAAACTGCGCGAATAATTATATCTCTCATCCATAGGCAATTGGTGTGTGGTACCGAGAGTTCCTCCTCTTGGTATTATAGTTACCTTATGTATGGGGTCCGCCTCAGGAATTGACCTCGCTACAAGGGCATGACCTGCCTCGTGATAGGCAGTGACCTTTTTCTCCGCATCACTGATTATCATACTCTTCCTCGCCACTCCCATCATGACCTTGTCCTTGGCTTCCTCAAAATCATCTAATTCTACAGACTTTTTATTTTTACTTGCCGCAAGCAGAGCAGCTTCGTTTACGAGGTTCGCTAAATCAGCTCCTGAGAGTCCGGGAGTACCTTTAGCAAGTATGGATAAATCCATGTCCTTCGCCATTTTAACATCTTTTGTGTGAACTTTAAGAATTCCTTCCCTGCCGAGCACATCCGGATTCCCTACCACTACCTGTCTGTCGAATCTTCCCGGACGCAACAATGCGCTGTCCAGGACGTCCGCGCGGTTCGTTGCCGAGAGAAGTATTACCCCATCATTAGATTCAAAACCATCCATCTCCACGAGCAGCTGATTTAGCGTCTGCTCCCTCTCATCATGACCTCCGCCTAATCCGGCTCCTCTCGTCCTTCCGACAGCATCCAACTCATCGATGAATATAATGCAAGGTGCGTTTTTCTTCCCCTGCTCAAACAGGTCCCTGACCCTCGAAGCTCCCACTCCGACAAACATTTCCACGAAGTCAGCCCCGCTAATACTAAAAAACGGGACTTCCGCTTCACCTGCAACCGCTTTCGCAAGAAGGGTTTTTCCGGTTCCGGGAGGTCCGGTCAACAATACTCCTTTTGGAATTTTTCCTCCGAGTCGACTGAACTTCTCCGGTTCCTTTAAAAATCCGATAATCTCCATCAGCTCCTGCTTTGCTTCAACCACACCGGCTACGTCATCGAAAGTTATCTTCGGTTCTTTACCGGAAACCACTTTCGCACGGCTCTTCCCAAACGAGAATATCCCTTTTGGTCCTCCTCCCTGCATTCTCCGCATCAGGATGAACCAGAAAACGAAAATCAAAATCCATGGACTCATCTGGAGTAAATAACCCACCCAGTCCATCGATTTCACCTGAAAATTATACTTCAAACCTACTGCATCCCATTCCGCTAAAACTTCTGTGTCAACGTAATTCGTCGGAAGGATCACCTTAATTTTTTCATCGATAAACACTGAGGTAGAGTCTCCTTCGATGCCCCTCGATGAAGGTCTCCAGATTGTTACCGAACTGTACAAATTACCATGGAATTCGTTCTCTATGATAGTCGCGCTTTCTACACGCCCCTTAGAAAGAAGAGCTTTGAATTCGGTGAAACTTATTTCGGTCTCTGATTTCTGGTCAAATGTTAATATTTGCGCCAAGATGATGAATCCTACCGCAATCATCAACCAGAGCATTAGATTACGGGCGGCTTTTTTCCCCACCTGGTTATTCCCGTCAGAACTGTCCGAGCCCGGTTGAGGCTCCTTTGGTCTCAATTTTATCTTTTTTACGGGTCTTTTCTTTTTGCCCTTTTCCCTGTTCATCTCGATTTCGTCACCAAATTTATAATTATTATCCATACTGCTTCTATATTCACTAATTATACCGGCGGAAGTTCCCGCATGGCATAAATAGATTCAAGTCTCCTAAGCCTTTGTGCATAATCCAGTCCATATCCTACGACAAACCTATCCGGTATGTGAAATCCTACATATTTAATATCCACTCCTGCATTCGCCTCAGTTTCCTTAAAGAGCAGTGATACAAATTCAACCGATTTCGTTCCGCTTTCTTCCATCCTTCTCTTCAAGAATCTTACCGTAAGTCCCGTATCCACAATATCTTCGACAATCAGTACATGCCTGCCGGTTATATCGGCGGATATATCTTTTATCAGCCGTACCGTACCGCTTGTTCTCGTACTATCAGCATAACTCGAAATTTTGATGAAATCAACTTCACAGTCGAGTTCGAGCCTCCTTATAAGGTCAGCCATAAATATAAAAGAGCCGTTCAATACTCCTATCAATATAGGATTTTTAGTTTTGTAATCCTTTTCCAACTCGACCGCGAGTTCATCGATCTTCTTCTGTATCTCCTCTTTTGTTATCACGAGTTCGAGGTTCTCTGAACGCGCGTAATGCTCATTTAACTCCTCTTCGGTCATCAGTTCAAATTAATATCAATCAGCTTCAAGTGGAGTACTTCTTTTGTACCATCAGTGACTTTATACTTATCGTTGAGGCGAATTCCACAGACCCATAGGATATCATCACCGCTTCTAAGCACCGGATAACGCCGTTTTCGGTGTAGAGGAATTTTTGCTTCGGTCAGCACATCGCTCACTTTTTTATGCCCTTTCAATCCGAGTGGATGGATCCTATCCCCTTCTCTCCACTTGCTTAGTATAAGTTTTTGTTCGTTTACCAAATTAAAATCGATTACCTCGTGATTACCTCCCTTCGGAAGTTTTGATCCGCTGTTCCAATCACTCATTCTGGTTTCAAGGATCATATCGTTGTAATGAGCCGGAACGCCGATTTCGATAGGAACTTCTTCCGATTGGGATAAGCTCTTGTAAATTATCAGGTTATCTCTGTCTTTCAAAATTCTGAATCCTTTTGAGAGAGATATTTCCGCCCCGGTTTTACCCGATTCAAATAGCTTCGATAGATCATCGAACTGACGGTTTATGACTGTCGGCGGCTCCTTCTCAATTCGTTTAAGAGCTTTATCTATAATAAAATACCCTATCGTATCAAAGTAATCTGTCATTCCCGAAATTGCAAGAGTAATCTCCGACTCGCTTTCAGAAACGATAGCCCTCTTGAGAACCGCATCCACCAATCCGTTAATACCATCCATCATCTTACCGAAAGTAACTGCCGTTCGTACAGCTGCATCCGAAGCAGAAGGATTGATCTCTTTCAGGACGGGAATAACTTTGTTTCTCAATTTGTTTCTGAGATAAGAATTTTCTTTATTCGAGCTATCCTCCACCCATTCAATACCAGCCGCCTCTGCATATTCTTTCAATTGGTTTTTATCTGCAAACATCAGGGGGCGAATGTATTTCCCCTCCCGAACCCTAATACCCGACATTCCCTCGGGACCGGTACCCGTGATGAGCCGCATCAGCAGCGTTTCGAGCTGATCGTCCTTATGGTGCGCCGTGGCAATTTTTGTGTATCCGAATTCCCTGACCAATTCCCCGAATTCCCTGCGCCTGAGTTGATGTGCCGCGTCCTGAATTGACGACCCCGATTTCCGACTTTCCTCCTTAACTTTTAAATGTTTCATCGTAAAAGGAACCCCTAATCCCGCGGACAACGTTTCAACAAATGACGCATCCCTATCGGCTTCTTTTCCCCTTAAGTGGTGATGAAAATGTACTACCGAAATCCCAATACCGGTTTTTGCCGAATAATCAAACAGCAATCGCAATAAGACAACTGAATCCAAGCCTCCTGAAACTGCAATCAGCAGTTCGTCGTTTTCGACAATAAGACGATTCCCGCTTATGAATCCCTCGAACTCATTCAGAAACCTTTTTATATTTTTCACCCTGCTCATACAACTCTGTCGTTACGTTTTGAATCCTCATTCATGAATGTATTACTCGACAAGATAGCTTAAATATGGGTTTCGCGCAACTTAAACGCATAAATTTTAAGAAGATATCGATTCGTCACTGCAAAAAAATTGCTTATCCGGGATACTCCGAATGCTCCCCCTCGTAACCTATCCATTCCTCCCCGTTTGTCCATACTTCCTTTTTCCATATCGGAACTATCGACTTCAGGCGTTTGACGGCATATCGGCTCGCTTCAAACGCTTCCTTGCTGTGCGGTGCGCTCACGGAGATTGCCACGATGGTTTCTCCTAACTCGACTCTTCCAATCCGGTGAATGAAAGCGGCATTGGTGACGCCGTATCTCTCGTCAAGCTCTTGAAGGATCGACATCATCTTTTTTTCCGCCATTTCGGGATAGGCATCATATTCAAGGTAAAGTACATCGCGGTTTCGTGAGGTCTTCCGGGCAGTACCGAGGAATGTAACCACAGCTCCTGCCTCGATTTCTTTTACCGAATTCACTACCTTGATCTCATCGATTATCTTTTTTGTTATCTTAACTTTCAAATAATTTTCTTCACTCCCGAATTAACCACCGCTCATAGGCGGTAAAAAGGCTATTTCGTCTCCGTTATTCAGAGAGATATTTTCATCCGTGAATTCCTGATTTATCGCGATTCTTACCGAATTCTGCATTCGTCCGATCTCAGGGTAAAGAGATGCGAGTTTTTCCGTTACCTGCTGCAAGGTTGATCCATCATCTAATTCCATCTCCAGGTCTCTCCTACCCGCTATGTCCTTTAACGACGCAAATAAAAGCAGTTTCACCTTCAAAGGATCACTCCCTCCCGAAGGAATGGGTTCGAGTCGATCTCCTCGCCGATTGTGGTGTCGGGACCATGACCTGAATATACCTTCGTGTCTCTATCGAGTTTACATATCTTTCCGAGCAGAGAGGCTTGCAATATCTCCCACGAACCTCCCGGAAGGTCAACTCTGCCGACGCTTCCGGCAAAGAGCGCGTCGCCTACGAAAGCAGCTCCATCCGTAACGAACGTTACGCTCCCCGGCGAATGACCCGGTGTAGAAAGAACTTTCAGACTAACGGAACCCACCTTAAATACGTCCCCTTCAAGGAGATCACCATCAACTTGTGGAACTGGAAATTCTCCGTCTAAACCTATCATTTTTGCCTGCGACGGAATTCCTTCTAACAGTTGAAGGTCTTCATTGTTCAGATAAAATGGGGCTCCGGTCGAGCGTTTGACCTCCTCGACACCCAGCACATGATCGATGTGAGCATGCGTATTCAATATATACTTCACGTTCAGGTTTTGTGATTTTACCATCTCAAGAATTGGAGCCGGATTTTCACCCGGATCAATAATTATCGCTTCAGCGGTGGATTCGTCCGATATCAGATAGGAGTTTTCTTCGTAAACTCCTAATACGAACTTACTGAGTTCCATACCTCACACTTCCTCAAAGAATAGATCCTGCAAACATTGAAGATTTTCATGCTGCGTTTCAGGGTTTATCAGCCACAAAGCAGCGGATATACTGCTCAGTAACGAATTCCCGTCCTGCGGAGTAAAGCTGTAACCAACAATTTCATGCTCATTTTTTAAGTGGAGTGTAGGTTTCACAACGACTGTCTCGTTCAATATCCTGCCGTAGTGCCCGTGGTCCCTCCCAAACGAAAATACCGTACTCGTACTGAGCTTGTGAGTCATTGCCACAAGCGGGTTTGCCTCAAACCTTTCATACAACCGTTCGAGCGTCAGTTTTTCTTTCAATTTGATATCGAAATAGACGATGTGCATGTATTGTGAATTTACTTTTAATGCCGAAGAAAAAATATTAGGCTCAACGCCTATCGTCTTGAACAAAGTCGCAGCGTCCCGTGCATGATGAGTTCCAAATTTATCATCAGAGTGTTTTCCTACCTCAGGAGCAGGAATAAAATTAGAATTCTGGCTAATGTCGTTAGCTCTCCTGATGCAGACGAATTGACCCTCGACGAGATTGTCATAATCCTTGTTAGAAAAAGCCACCGTGTTCAGCAACGCAGAAATATTGTGGGTATTGCAACTGACAACCTGTATGAATTGATCCTCATCCGGAATCAGCGCTTCGTCATTTACTCCCCTCGCATATGGCTTTCCGAACCCGAACTCACTGCCTTGAGCTATGAAACCCTTTGTGTTATGAGTAAATTTACTGTAGTAATCCAATTTGTTTTTATGCCCTATACCTCTCGGCGTACAATCGATCACGACTGTAGCGTTATCAATCGCTTCTACCGTTTCGTACGTAGGATTTATCCCTAATTCAAGAAATCCGTTCTTAGCATCTTCGTTCACGGCTAATCTTGCCCCTCTTCTCAAAAGGTCCTGCACTTTAGACCTGTCACCTCTGAGTGCGGTATTCTTGTGGAAAGTGACCTCGTCCACGCCCAACTTCTCTTTGAAGTCGATAAACATGCCTATCAGAGGCTCTCCGATAGTACCCGTACCAACGATGTGGATAACGGTTTTACTCAATCAGATCATCTCCATTTTCATTATCCACTGATTTTGTCGAATCGGGCAGTTTTTCGAGCCGCTCGATCTCCCGCATGGCGTTCGAGGACCTGATCAACAGACTCCCGATATACAATGTGAGCACAATGCTTATAACACTGTACGCGGCGATCGCATACGGTAAACTTTTTAGTAAATCCATCCCGGGGTTCCTTTATCTGAGGAATTCTTCCTTTTTCGATTCTAATTCAACTCGGATTTTTTCGAGATCTATCCTTTTTAAGAGCAGAAACACAAATAGAATGATAAATGCGACGAAAGAAAAATTTAGAACAAATTTCATCGCCGGCTCAAGCTCCAATCCACTCGGATGGTTTGTAACTTCCGGAGCCCACCATGACACCGACCAGTACACCAAAGGCACATCGAGAAAACCGATAATGCCTACCACTGCTGAATATTTTTTCATCTGCGCCCCGGCAGCCGCGTAACTTCTCAACATCAGATAACCGACAAAAATTAGAAAAAGTATCAGTGTTGTGGTCAACCGGGGTTCCCATGTCCACCACACACCCCAGGCTGAGCGAGCCCATATGGGACCGGTCAGAAGTACTAAAAGCGAGAAGATGACGCCGATTTCCGCCGCTGACGATGCTATCCTGTCATGCTTGTCGTCCCCGCTTTTCAGATAAAGAATACTTGCAACAAATACAACGGCAAATGAAAGAAACGACATGAATGCGGAAGGCACGTGGAAATAGAATATTTTCTGCGCCATTCCCATTGTTTTCTCCATCGGAGCATACGCAAAAACGAGAAGCAGCGCAATAAACATAGCCAATAGCGCGGCTAAACCCGTAAGATCGGTTATGTTGATTCCCTTTTTATTCAATCCCGTTACCTTTTATTCCTCAACAACAAACTCGAATATAAGAAAAGAAGTCACTAAAAACACTACGTCATATAAAATTAGAATACTTAACCAGTTTGAATACGACTCCACCGGTCGTTCACGCAAGATAGCAGAAGTGCATTTGACAGCCGCGATAAAAGCCGGGGTAATTACCGGATATAATAAGATAGGGAGCATCACTTCTCTCAATTTTGTGTTTACCGCTATCGCGCTGAAAAGCGTACCGACAGATATAAATCCGATACTCCCCAATACCAATATTATCCAGAGGTCGCCAAAATGTTGTAACAGGTTTACGTTGAGAAACAGTGTAAAAAGGGGGAGAGTTATGATCTCCACGAATAGTACGAAGATCAGATTGCTGAGAAATTTCCCGAGGTAAATTACACCCCTGTCAACCGGTGTAAGAAGCGTTCCCTGCAAACTCCCGTTTTCTTTTTCGAGCGTAAATGAGCGGTTAAGTCCGAGGACGCCGAAAAAGAGGAAGGTAATCCAAATCAATCCGGGACTTAGTTTCTTCAGAGTCGCGGCGTCCGCTGCAAAAGCGAAATTGAATATCAATATTACTAATAATGAGAAGAGAAACATTGAAATAATCGTTTCTCTTGATTTCACCTCGATAAGCAGGTCCTTCCACAAAAGAGTCGATAAGTGTGATAGATGCCTCATTTCACGCCTTCATTTACTAAATCAGAATATACTTTTTTGAACTCCTCAAGAGGTATATCAAGGGATTTTTTTTGCCACAGCAATTTGCCATTAGTCAATATGGCTAATTCGTCGGCAACGCTGTAACCATTTTCGAGATCATGAGTAACAAGTATTGTCGCTCCACCTTCGCTCTTATGCCTCCCTATATACTCGGTTAGAGTTGCCGCGGCAGAGCGGTCAAGTCCGGTAAAGGGTTCGTCAAGAAGCAGTAACACGGGATTGTGAATCAGTGCACGTGATAAAGCAAGCCGCTGGAGCATTCCCCTGGAATAGGTCATCACGGGATCGTACATCCTTGGTAATAGTCCGAAGTCTTCGAGCAACGTCGAAATTCTGTCTTCGAGACCTTGAACACCATAAAGCCTGCCGAAGTATCGAAGATTTTCAACAGCGTTCAGATCTTTATAAAGAAAAAGAGAATGCGAAATGAAACCTATCATTCTGCGAACGGAATCGGCGCTTCTTCCGTCTTCTGCATCACCTATCCGTACCGTTCCCGATGAGGGACGCATCAGAGTGGAGATGATCTTTACAAGAGTTGTTTTACCGGCTCCGTTTCCCCCGAAAATGGCGATGGTCTTGCCTTTTTCGAGATCGAGATCTATTCCGTCAATAGCTTTTAAAGGTCCGAAAGATTTGGTAAGATTCCGGACTTTAAGATAACTCATTTAATAAGTGCAGCAGTGAATGCTGATTAAATATATCTCTGCTTCAGGATTTTATGTCTTCGGAAAGTTCCTCTGTTTGATATTCGTCGGATTCGTACTTCGACGGGCATTTAGCCATCAGAACGTCGGCTTGAAATACTCCTTCTTTCGTATAACTACCTTCAAGAATCACATCAGAACCGTCTCGAAACATATCCGGAGTTATGCCGTTATAGAAAACGTCTACCACGTGTTCATCTTGATGTATCTTGAAATTCACGTCTAATTTTTGGATATCAATCTCAATCGACCCTTCTAACACTACTCCGCCCATCCGAAGGCGGTCGCCTATAAAGTTATCTCCATTTTGAGTGAGTTCTTCGACCGTTACATAGTATGCGGTCCCCTCGCTTACTCCCGAAACAATAAAATATGCTATTCCGAGGACTATTATCGAGATTCCGATTACGAATTTCTTGGGCATGCTCCCCTCCTTTCAATCTTCAATATCTGCGTCATCGTATCGAACTGAATATATCTATCGAGACACTCTTATGTCAATCAAATTCCTCAGAGTCTCACCGGTAATATCCGGAATTTGAATCAAGCGTATTCTTCCTCCAATTCGTACTCGACAGAATCTATTAGCCGTTTTTGCAGTTGGATCATGTCTTCGTTTAACTCGTCATAGAGCGCCAATGTATCATCCGCCCCGTTCCCGTTCTCCAATATACTCTCGATCTCGTCGAACCAGCCTATCGTACCGAGTTTTTCTGCGAAGGGTTCGGCGAACCGAAGCATTTTTTTCACCTCGTCTCTCATCGTCCTGATCTCTCCGTCATACGGACAGATGATGTCGCAGTCAAGTCCGAACCTGCGTGATTTCCAATATCCATCGAGCAGATAAACATCGTTCAAAGGCTCCTCGAGCTTCCCGCACTCGAAATCATCCACTATCCTGCCTACAAGCGCTTGCGCTAATGCAATAAACGCACCCGTTCTGCGAAGAGATGCGTGGACGTCAAACATCCTGAACTCCAATGTTCCGAACGTCAGGTGCGGACGAACTTTCCACCATATCTGTCGGGGTTTCGTTATGCTTCCGGACTCGATCATCTTATTTACCAGAGTCTCGTACTCCTCAAAACCATCAAGATGAGGAGGAAGACCGGTACGCGGGAATGTGCCGAATTGCACCGTTCTGGTTGACTTCATTCCGGTACGGACACCGTCAAAAAAGGGAGAATTTGCCGATATAGCCATCAACGGCGGTATCCATCTACGCAGACAGTTACTTGCTCTTACCGCTTTGTTCGGATCGTCCACACCTATATGTACGTGCAATGCAAACGTGATATTGCGCCTTGCGAGATACTGCAGCTGGTTTTTCACCCACTGGTAATCTTCGGTTTGGACGAATCTTTGCTCACGCCAGTCGGCAAACGGGTGAGCGCCGCTCACGCCGAGCACGATTCCGAAATTTGAGGCTACCTCGGCAGCTCTTCTGCGCATTTCCGCGATCGCATCAACCGCTTCATCAACGCTGTGACTAATACCGGTTCTCAATTCAAGAACAGATAACAGGAGCTCATAGGAAAACTGCTTACGCAGATCACTGTCGGCGGCTTCCATAAGTTTATCAGCGATTTGAACGAGGTCACCCGTATCGGGATCGCAAAGCTGATATTCTTCTTCTATGCCGATTGTAAGAGGTTCGTTCTGCCTGTAAATATCAAGAATTTTCTCTTTGAATTTGTGTGTCATAGTGATTCGAGCCGGGTTAAAACAGAAAACTACTTAATGATAGATCAAAAGATTGCAGGCTCTTTGTATACCCCCATCGCTTTCTTCAACGTATTGATAGTCTCTCCCAGCGTCGCATAAGACCGTGCTGCTTCTATTATGTGCGGCATAATGTTTTCATCCCCCGATGAGGCTTCGTACAATGCCGAGAGCGTAGAATTCGTTCTATCTTCATCCCTTCCGTCTTTGAGAGACTCTACGGATTGATTCTGTTCGATCTCTATTTCGTTTAAAATCTCAAGTAAAGGTATCTTCAGTTCTTCCTCTTCGTTCACGAATTCATTTACCCCGACCATAATTCGCCGTTTTAGTTCGAGTTTCTTCTGGAATTCGTACGCCGAACGGGCTATCTCTTTCTGAAAGAACCCCTCTTCTATCCCGGGGATTACGCCTCCGAGCTGGTTTATGCGCTCGAAATAACTCTCCGCTTCCTGCTCGAGACGGTCGGTAAGCGCCTCGATAAAATACGATCCCGCCAACGGATCGATCGTGTTAGCCACTCCCGATTCATACGCAATTATTTGCTGTGTCCGAAGAGCGATCTCAGCCGCCTTCGCCGATGGCAGAGCAAGTGTCTCGTCCATAGAATTTGTATGCAAGCTCTGACTGCCGCCGATGACACCCGCAAGCGCCTGCAATGCGACACGTGCGATGTTGAGCTCAGGCTGCTGAGCTGTCAGACTTACCCCCGCGGTTTGCGTGTGAAACCTCATGAGCCATGAGCGCTCATTTGCCGCTCCATATCTCTCCTTCATGTGGCGAGCCCAGATTCTTCGGGCTGCCCTGAATTTCGCGATTTCCTCAAAAAAATCGCTGTGAGAGTTGAAGAAGAAGCTCAATCGAGGGGCAAATTCGTCAATGTCCATGCCTTTTTCCAAAGCCGCGTCTACGTATGCAAACCCGTCTGCAATGGTAAACGCCAATTCTTGCGCTGCGGTGGAACCCGCTTCACGAATATGGTATCCGCTTATGCTGATAGTATTATACATCGGCATATGCTCGGTGCAGTACTCCATCATATCGGTGATTATCCTCATTGACGGGCGGGGAGGAAATATGTATTCTTTTTGCGCTATGTACTCTTTCAGGATGTCGTTTTGCAGAGTCCCGCGAAGTTTTTCGAACGGCACTCCCTGTTTCTCCGCTACCACCATATAATAAGCGAGAAGCACTACGGCAGGACCGTTAATTGTCATTGATACGCTGACCTCATCAAGCGGGATGCCGTCAAACAGCACCTCCATATCCGCGAGTGACGAAATCGCAACGCCGCAGCGCCCGACTTCCCCCTTTGAAATCTGATCGTTCGAATCATATCCCATCAGCGTCGGCATATCGAATGCGATTGAAAGCCCTGTTTGACCTTTATCGAGAAGAAATTTGAACCGCTCATTCGTATCTTCTGCCGTTCCGAAACCGGCGAACATACGCATAGTCCATAACCTGCCGCGGTACATTGATGGGTGGATGCCGCGGGTATAGGGATACTCACCCGGAAAACCTATCTTTTCCATATACTCATCATCGGGATCAGCGTCGGGAATGTAGAGCGGCTCGAGAGGTATACCGGACATAGTCTCAAAATCAGCGTCACGCATATTCGATGCGTGATACGCCTCCTCCCATCTCTTCTTCGCTTCCTCAAACAATTTCTTTTTATCGCTCATTCTCAGCCAATCTTA
>JADFGO010000028.1 GCA_022567655.1 Candidatus Neomarinimicrobiota bacterium | reverse complement strand
GCGGGACTGATACTGGTTTTCTTCGGATTGCATCTTGCCGGAGTTGTTCCCATCAAATTTTTACAGTACGAGAAACGCTTTAATATTAATCCGAAGGAGGTTGGATTCGGCGGAGCATTTCTTATAGGCCTCTCATTTGCTCTGGGATGGAGCCCCTGCATCGGTCCGGTTTTAGCGGGTATCCTTGCTATTGCCGGAGTACAGGGTGGAGCCGTAAAGGGGATCGTGCTGTTGTCTGCATACTCTCTCGGACTCGGGGTTCCGTTTATACTCACCGCGCTGGCTACAAATAGGTTCATGAGTTTTTCTTCACGGATGAGAAAACACCATAAAGCCATTGAAATCATCAGCGGCTCATTTCTCGTGGGAGTAGGAGTGATGATTTTCTTCAACCTGTTTTGGACTATGACGCTCTATTTCACAAAATTATTCCCGTGGTTAACTTCGATAGGTTGAGTGTGAGAAGAACCGGACAGCTAGCGCTTCTAATGATCACCGCGGTGTTCTTTTTCGATCTTAATCCGGATTTTGCAGCGGCAGACCCGGGAGACGATCATTATCAGATGGCGCCCGACTTTACTCTGCCGGCGATAGACGGCGGTGAGATTACTCTTTCGGATTACAAAGGCAAGATAGTTGTGCTGAACTTCTGGGCTACTTGGTGCGGGCCTTGTAAATTTGAAATACCAATCTTGAACGATCTATACGACATCTACGGTAAAGACAATTTTATTGTTATCGGCATAGCTATCAATTCCGGCTCTAAGGATGATATTGAAAAATTCGCCAAAAAATATGAGATAACATATCCGGTGGTGTATGGTTCTGACAAGGAATTAGGTAAAATCGTTTATATGTACGGCAATTTCACATCGATACCTTCTACGTTCTTTATAAATAGGAAGGGTGAAGTAACGAATTTTTTCAGAGGAGCTCAGAGCAGAAATACGCTGGAAACGGCTGTTCAATCTCTCCTGAATTCAAGTCTCTAAATTTCCCTGTTGTACCCGAAGTCCCGCCTCTTTACCTTATAAAAGGGGGTTTTGTGGGAACATATTTAAAGGGAAGGGTTCAGTGTATTTTCGACCGTTAACGTCCGAAATGCGATAGTGCGCGCGGGCTCAAATCAACTACCGACACTTCAAACTGTTTAATGAGGTAATATAATGATACGTAAAGAAGACGCTTTAGAATATCACTCGCGGGAGCCTAAGGGCAAGATAGAGGTGAACGTCACAAAACCGTTTCACACTCAGAGAGACCTCTCTCTCGCTTATACTCCGGGAGTTGCTGAACCCTGTCTCGAGATTATGAAAAATGCCGACAACGCTTACGAGTACACCGCGAAGGGTAACCTCGTTGCCGTGGTGACGAACGGAACCGCAGTCCTCGGATTAGGCAACATAGGCGCTTTAGCGGGAAAACCGGTGATGGAGGGGAAGGCGGGTTTGTTCAAACAGTTTGCCGACGTGGACGTTTTCGACTTGGAAATTGCGACCGAAGATGTAGAGGAGTTCATAAGGACCGTCAAGCTACTCGAGCCTACGTTCGGGGGGATAAACCTCGAGGATATAAAAGCACCTGAATGCTTCACGATAGAGAATAGGCTTCGGGAGGAGATGAACATCCCGGTTTTTCATGACGACCAACACGGTACGGCGATTATCTCAGGTGCCGCGCTGATAAATGCCCTCGAAATCTTCGGTAAAAAGATAAAAGACGTTAAGATTGTTATATCGGGAGCCGGAGCGGCTGCGACCGCCTGCGCCTGGCATTACATCAACCTCGGGGTCAACAAGAAAAACATCAGGATGATAGACCGGCAGGGAGTTATCTATAAAGGAAGAAAAAAGGGAATGAACGAGTACAAATCGGAGTTTGCCGTGGAGACCGATGAACGGACACTGTCAGACGCAATGAAAAACGCGGACGTGTTTTGCGGTCTGTCGGTGAAAGGGATACTCACTAAAAAAATGGTCAAGTCGATGGCAAAGAACCCCATAATTTTCGCTATGGCTAATCCCGACCCCGAAATCACGTATGAGGACGCTATAGAAGCTAGGCCGGACGCAATTGTCGCCACCGGCAGATCGGATTATCCGAATCAGGTGAACAACGTTCTCGGGTTCCCCTTTATCTTTCGCGGAGCGTTGGACGTTCGCGCAAAGACGATCAACGAGGAGATGAAGATAGCGGCGACAAGAGCTTTAGCCGACCTGGCAAAAGAAGACGTTCCGGACGCCGTTGCCAAAGCGTACAACGTGGATTCTTTTAAGTTTGGACGGGAATATATCATACCGAAACCTGTCGACCCGCGTGTTCTTATATGGGAAGCCACAGCAGTGGCAAAAGCCGCGATGGAAAGCGGAGTCGCCCGCATCAAGATAGATATAGACGAGTACAGAGAGTCCCTTGAAGACCGTCTGGGTATGTCGCGGCAGGTAATGCGTCTGATGATCCGAAAAGCGAGAAGCAAACCGATGAGGATCGTTTATCCCGAAGGTACGAATGAAAAGATTTTGAGAGCTTGTCAGATAGTCATAGACGAAGGGATCGCCACGCCGATCCTTCTCGGTAAAAAAGAGAAGATACTGAAAAAGATCAAGGAGCTCCGGCTCGATTGCAAAAAAGCGGTTATCATAGACCCGCGCGAATCGAAGTTGAAAGAGGCTTACGCGGAAAAGTTTGTGCTCCTGAGACAGCGGAAAGGGGCTACATACGATGACGCATACTACAGCATGGGGAATCAGAACTATTACGGATCGATGATGCTTCACATGGGAGACGCCGATGGACTTGTATCGGGGATTTCACAGCAATATAACCAGACTATCCGACCGGCGCTTCAGATAATAAATACCAAAAAGGGCATAAACCGTATCAGCGGCGTTTACCTGATGATATTCAAAAACAAGATAAAGCTATTCGCCGATACTACCATGAACATAGAGACCACGCCGGAGATACTCGCGGAGACAGCGTTACTGACGGCGGACCTCGCAAGGGAATTCGACATGGAACCGAGAGTCGCTATGCTCTCTTTCTCAAATTTCGGCAGCTCCAACCACCCGGAGGCGAAAAAGGTCGCCGATGCGGTAAAGCTCGTGAAGAAACAGGCGCCTGACTTGATAATAGACGGCGAGATGAACGTTGACGCCGCCGTCGTGAAATCGGTTATGAAAGAGAATTACCCTTTTTCGGCGCTTCAGAAAGAAGCTAACGTATTGATATTTCCCGACCTGACGTCAGGGAACATCGCTTACAAGCTCCTGCACAGACTCGGCGGAACGGAAGCGGTCGGGCCTATACTCGTCGGCTTGGAAAAACCTGTTCACGTCCTGCAAATAGGCTCCTCCGAGGTCAAAGACGTTGTGAACATGACGGCGATAGCGGTCGTGAACGCGCAGGGTTTGGAGGGGCTATCAAAAGGATAACCACCCCTTTATCCCCTCCTTGAAAAGGAGGGGAGACCAAAATCCCATCTATCAACCAGCCCGCCCGTCTGACCGCTTGCCGGGCAGGACATCGGTCTGGCGGGGAGGGGTGTTCCGAAGGTCACGAATGACTCCTTTGGAGAACTCCTCCTGAGTTGTCCCTACATACACTAACTACAGTCGCTTATCTATCCTATGTGGCAGTCAGGACTTGTCCTGACGCCTAACAGAGACAATCAATGCGGTCAGGATAAATCCTGACTCGCACACTTATCTCTCTTGATTTTTATTCTTGTTGGTTTTATACTTTGCGGGGACGGGCGCATAGCTCAGTTGGTTTAGAGCACCGCCCTTACAAGGCGGGGGTCACTGGTTCGAGTCCAGTTGTGCCCACAAACCGGCGGCGGAAGAGCCGTAAATATCTCCAACTCTTGTTGACTTCTCAACCGGTGATTATTATATTCTACCGAAAGGCTTTATAAAGAGGGATAATAAGAAATAGATGATAGTACGCCGCCCAAATTCAATTTGGGATAAGATATATATACCAGCGATTTTGAGAGGTTTAGCGCTCACCTTTAAACATTTGATGGGAAGTCGTTTCACTCTTCAGTATCCTGAGGAAATAGTGAAACACCATCCGGGATATAGGGGAGCGCACAGGCTAAATAAGGACAGCATGGGCAGAATAAAGTGCGTTGCGTGCGAGATGTGTTCTACCGCCTGTCCGGCAAACTGTATAACAATTTTACCTTCAGCTTCGCCGTCTGATTGGAAGGATAGGGAAAGAGTTCCAAAAATATTTGAGATCAACATGTTAAGATGCATTTACTGCGGGATGTGTGAAGAAGCATGCCCGGAAGATGCAATAGAATTAACTTATATTGACGATTTGGTATCTTATACCCGCTCGGAAATGATATGGGATAAGGAGCGGTTACTTAGGCAATTCGATCTCACCCAGAACGACCAGCCAATGAAGACAGCGCAGCATGGAGCATCTATGAAAGCGCTTCATGGGGCCGCTTAGAAAAAACACCGAACATAAAAAAGTAACAGCAAGCCGAACAGCTCCGGGGCAACTCCTTACGGAGAAGTTCCCTGTTTTATCTATTGCGCCTACACCTGAATTCGATCCTGAGACCCGGGATTATCATGTCACCGGGCTGGTTAAGAACGAACGGATGCGGGGAGACTAAACCGACAGATGCAGTTAGGCAGATATAAGATAACTCCGATAGAGTGCGGTTACTTAGGCCTCGATGGAGGATCGATGTTCGGAGTTGTCCCAAAGACATTGTGGGAGAAAACGAATCCATCGGACGAATCGAACAGGATCAAACTCGCAATGCGCGCCATGTTGATTCAGGGAGACGGGAAAAACATAATCATAGACTGCGGCGCCGGGCATAAATTAAGCGAGAAATTCAGCGATATCTATGCTCTTGATTATTCGAGTGCCTCTCTGAAATCCTCTCTCGAAAAATCGGGATTGGAACCTGATGAGATCACCGACGTTGTCCTCACTCATCTGCATTTTGATCACACCGGCGGCGCAACCCGGAATAACGGCGACGGCGCTGTCGTAGCTACATTTCCAAAAGCTACTTATTACGTACATGAAGTACAGTGGGAGACGGCTCTTAATCCCTCCCCGAGGGACAAAGCGAGTTATTTAAGCGAAAACTACGAAGTCCTGCTGTCAAACAATCAACTGACATTTATTAAAACCGAGGGAGAACTGTTCAAAGATATTGAAGGAATAGTTGTAAACGGCCACACGCCCGGGCAGGTTTTGCTCAAGATAATAGGAGGAGACGACGTGATGTTATATTGTGCGGATCTGTTTCCGACATCGTCACACATTCCTCTTCCATATATTATGGCTTATGATCTTACTCCGCTTGAGACTATGAAAGAAAAAGAGAGAGTCCTGGATCAGGCTGTAAGGGAGAACTGGATCATGTTCTATGAACACGATCCGTACCGTGTGGCTACGAGAGCAATAAAAGACGAAAAAGGTTTTCGGGCAGGCGAGGAGGTGACAATATGAGCCGCTCCGGAGACGACAAACTGTTTACAGTTAATGATGCGAGTAAGCTGCTGCCGCAGCTCTCTACGATCATCGACGAATTTAGAGATAGAAGGGATACTTTTTTTAAACTCAATCGAGAACTAAATGAACTAAGAGAAGTTGTTGGTAATGAAGCATATAGGAGTGAAGAGCTATCAAATAAAGAAAGAATTTTAGTGGCGACTTCAAAAGAGTTAGAAAACCTCCTCGACGAGGTTTCCAAACAGGGTTGCATGCTCAAAGACGTTGAACACGGTTTGGTAGATTTCATTTCAATATTTAGAGGGAAAAAAGTATTTCTCTGCTGGCAGCAAGGTGAAGAGGAGATATCATGGTATCACGATATTCAGTCAGGATTTACCGGAAGAAAAAAGATAAGTGATCCTGACGAATTCAAAGATACGCTATCATGATGTCTTGTAAACTTAACATTCGTGGCGATAGTGCGATGAAAAATAAACCTGAAATATGTGAAAGAATAATTTTTAAGTCGCCTCTCGCCGTGAGAAAGACGGGCAAAAGTAAGGAGAATAAAAATTATGAATAAAAAAACTCCTGAAAAATGCCCCTATGGGAGGAATGGTCATGTTTGGATATATCGAACTTTCAGCAATTATTGCAGCGCTGGCTGTAGTCACCGCAAGCATAGTCTGGGTGGTAACGAGGACCAAAGGAGCGAACTACGGCGGTGGTAAAGCCTTCAGAAAAGGGAATAAAGCAGATAACAGAAAAAATCGGGGAAACGGTACCGGAGATCAGAGTAAGTGGATTCAAAGAAAAGAAAGAGAGCTTAAAAAAAGAGAGAAAACCCTCTCCGAAAGGCAACGCGTAATTAAGCAGCAAGAAAGGATCCTCGCTGAAAAAGAAGCGGAGTTGAATAATCTGATATCCGAGGAAACGAACAAGCTCTCAAGTATTTCCGGGCTATCTCAGGACAAAGCCCGGAAGAACCTGATGAAAAATCTTGAAAGACAATTAGAATCGGAAATGCGTGAATTAAAAGAACGAATTGAAGAAAATGCGCGTGAAACAGTCAACAAGGAAGTCGTCGGATTGATAGAAGAGTCTCTGAAAAAACACTCGGAAGGCTCGGGTAAAAAGATTATATTTTCGGTATATATGCTTCCGCGGGCAGAGATTAAAAGCTGGGTTATCGGTTCAAGCGGGAGAAATATAAGAACGTTTGAGTCGTCAACCGGAGCAAAGCTTGTCATATCCCAATTTTCGGACTCGGTTATCATCTCAAGCAGCGACAAAAACAAAGTTAAAATGGCTGAAGTGGCATTGGAGGAACTTATTACCTTCGGCAAAATTACTCCGGAGCTCATCATGGACAAAGTAGCCCATCTCAAAGATGAGTTTGTTGAGTTTTTTGACGAAGAAAGGTAGGACAGCCTTCTTGATAAACAACACGGATAGGAGAGTGTGAATAGGGATGAGCGAACTGAATTTCGAGCCTGAAATGAAAGATAACCTTATAACGACCCGAATCAAAGAATTCGTGGCGTGGTCGAGAAAGAATTCTTTATGGCCTATGCCGTTCGGGACCGCATGCTGCGCTATCGAGCTGATGGCGACTCTCTCTGCGAGATACGATCTTGCGAGATTCGGAGCCGAAGCGATAAAATTCTCCCCGCGTCAGTCTGATCTGATGATAGTGGCAGGGAGGATATCGATTAAAATGATGCCGGTGTTAATCAAGATTTACGAACAGATGCCTGAACCGAAATGGGTGATTTCAATGGGTGCCTGCGCATCGAGCGGGGGTGTTTTTGATACTTATACTCTTGTGCAGGGGATCGATCAGTTCTTACCGGTAGATGCTTACGTGCCCGGCTGTCCGCCGCGTCCAGAGGGTCTGATTCACGCCGTAATGAAAATACAAGATCTGATAACCGAAGAGACAAAAGGAAGAACACTTGCCGACGTGCTTTAAAAGGGGCGATCATTGAAAGTTATCGTAAGGGATGGGAGTTTTCTAAAAGGAGTTGAGGGGGTGCTGATAATAGGCTCTTTCAAAAATGAGAAACTTCCCGGATGGGCAAAATCCCTTCCCGGCGGAATCGAGGAACTGATTTCAAGAACAGTCAAGGAAGATTTGTTTGAATGGGATTCGGAAAAGACACTCTCGATTCGAGGGCAAAAGAATTCAAAAGTAAGAACTGTTCTTCTAATAGGTCTCGGGGAAAAATCCGAGTGGAATGAAGAGAAGGCGCGAAAAGCGGGGGGGATTTCGAGAACATCTCTGAGTTCAAGCCGACACAAAAAAGCGTCGATGTTGATATTCGGCTCGGAGGCAGATCCGGCGGTGGCGAAAGCGCAGACCGAAGGTTTCATTCTCTCGGGTTATAAATTCAATAAGTACAAAACCAAAGATGACAGTGACGATAACGTAAGCGAATTCACCTCGTTGGAGCTTATAAACCCGCAGGGAAATGCAAAAGCCGAGTTGAAAAAGTCGGTTAAAAATGGAGCAATAATATCCGAAAGCGTGATGTTCACCCGGGATCTTC
Organism: Candidatus Neomarinimicrobiota bacterium; assembly: GCA_022567655.1. Taxonomy (NCBI): domain Bacteria; kingdom Pseudomonadati; phylum Fidelibacterota; species Fidelibacterota bacterium. Next base: position 13,501 of record JADFGO010000028.1, on the reverse strand, counting down.
AAGTTGAGCCGGGTAACACCGCAACCCCTTCTTTCCTTGCCGCTAAAGCCCGGAAGATAGCGAGTTCTTCGCCGAAAATCAGAGTCAAGGTATTTGACAGAGCTAAGATAAGAAAACTGAAAATGGGAGCGTTAATCGGCGTGTCGGAAGGCAGCGTCGAACCTCCTAAGCTGATATTATTAGAGTACCGGGGCGCTTCTGCCAGACGAAAACCGATTGCGCTTATTGGAAAAGGCATAACTTTCGACAGCGGCGGTATAAGCATTAAACCCTCGGCGGGTATGGAAGAGATGAAATACGATATGTCGGGAGCCGCTGCCGTATTAGGGGTCTTCAGGGCTTTAGCGGAGATCGATGTAAGAGAAAATGTCGTAGGGATCATACCAGCTACGGAAAATCTGCCGGGCGGAAACGCCCTAAAACCCGGTGACGTACTTAAGACTTATTCAGGTAAGACGATCGAGGTGATAAACACTGACGCTGAAGGGCGGCTTGTACTTGCGGATGCAATCGCATATGCCGTAAGAAATTACAAACCTTCGGCAATAGTGGACCTCGCAACGTTGACCGGATCGGTTGTAGTAGCCCTTGGTACCCACGCGACAGGATTGATATCAAACAACAGGGAGCTGACAAAAAAACTGATAGGCGCCGGCGAATCGACCGGTGAGAGAGTATGGGAGCTTCCCTTGTGGGATGAATTCCGGGATCAGATAAAAAGCGACGTTGCAGACATGAAGAACATAGGCGGCAGAGAAGGGGGAACGATTACCGCAGCGGCATTGCTCGAAAAATTTGTCGAAGAAACTCCCTGGGTTCATCTCGATATAGCGGGAACCGCCTATATAAATAAGCCGCTGCCTTATTCGCCGAAAGGACCGACCGGTGTAGGCGTCCGCCTGCTCATGGAATTTCTAAAATGAAAATATACCCTCCGAAAGGATCTGACAAATGACTGAAGTAGGACAGTTTGCCCTGCAATTAGGCCTGATGGTATCAGCAGGCTCGATAATACTTGTGTACATGGGCGTAAAGCAGAATAGACCCGAACTCATCCGGAGCGGTGAGAACGGCGTAATAGCGGTTTTCGGATTGACGCTGATATCAGTGTTGTCGCTCGAATATCTGATGCTGACGAGCGATTTTAACGTCGAGTACGTTGCCAAATACACAAGCCTCGCTCTTCCGGTGATTTATAAAATTGCCGCGTTATGGGGTGGACAGGCGGGCTCTCTGCTGTTCTGGCTTTTCCTGCTGACTATTTACAGTATTGTGACTATCCTAACTTATAGGAACAAACAAAGGAAGCTTATGCCGTGGGTAGTGGGAACGACGATGACGGTGTCTATCTTTTTCCATCTGCTGCTCGTTTTTGTGGCGAACCCGTTTGTGCGGCTCGACATCATGCCGATAGATGGAAACGGGCTTAATCCTCTCCTGCAAAATCCTTATATGGCCATTCATCCCATAATGCTCTACCTCGGATACGTAGGCTTCGTGATACCATTTGCGTTCGCTATCGGCGCTCTCGCAACAAAGCATATGGGAACCGATTGGATCAGGGCTATCAGACGATCTACGATAATAGCCTGGCTTTTCCTTACGATAGGCAATATCCTCGGGATGAAGTGGGCTTACATCGAATTGGGATGGGGCGGATATTGGGCGTGGGATCCGGTTGAAAATGCCGCAATCCTACCCTGGTTTACCGGTACGGCGTTTCTTCATTCTGTTATGATTCAGGAAAAGAAGGGGATGCTCAAGGTTTGGAACATGGTTTTGATAATAATAACGTTTTTGCTCACAATATTCGGGACGTTTCTGACACGGAGCGGCATTTTGTCATCAGTTCATACGTTTACGGAATCCGCAATAGGTCCGATGTTCTTCGGGTTTCTGGCATTTATGAGCATTTCAAGCTTCGGGCTTTTGTTCATGAGGCTGGATTCGCTTAAGAGTGAGAGCCAGTTAGAGTCGCTCATATCACGGGAGAGCACTTTCCTTTTTAATAATTTACTATTAGTAGGCGCCGCATTCGCCGTTCTATGGGGCACGATCTTTCCCCTTGTTTCGGAGTTGTTCAAGGGAGTTCAGGTGACGGTAAGCGCTCCGTTTTTCAATCAGATAACCGTGCCGATAGGGCTGGCGTTGATATTACTGACCGGAGTTTGTACGATGATCTCGTGGAGAAAAATGACGGCTTCGAAATTCAGAAAAAACTTTCTCTATCCTTCGATATTTTCCGGCGTATTGGTCATTGTGCAGTTAGCTGTCGGACTGAGAGGATTTTACACTATCATGGGCTTTACCTTCCTGTTTTTCACTACGTACTCGCTTGGAATGGAATTCTGGATGGGTACGACAGCACGGATGCGGATGACGGGTGAAAAGGCGCTGCAAGCTCTCAACCTCCTTGTGGGGAAAAATAAAAGGCGATACGGGGGGTACATAGTTCATTTCGGAATGGTTCTCATATTTTTCGGATTTGTCGGATCGGGGTCGTTCCAGTTCGAGGAACAGGTATATCTTCGTGAAAATGAGTCGGTAGATATACGACACTTCAGATTGATATTCTCCGGACTTGAGTCGGAGAAAATCGATGGATACGAGTCGGTTTATGCTGACCTGAAGGTATATAAGAACGGCGAATTCGTCACGGCAATGAAGCCCGAAAAACGGTTTTACCCCCGCCAGGAGCAACCGAACACCGAAGTCGAAATATATTCGACTTTTATGGAAGACCTCTACGTTGTCTTAGCGGGCTGGGATGATAACGGAGCGACAATAAAGGTGTATGTCAATCCTCTCGTGCGATGGATATGGATAGGGGGATTGGTAATAGTTTTCGGAACCGGAATTGCTATCGCTCCGGACCAGACATTCGGAAGACTGAAAAGAAAGAAAAGCAGAAAGAGAGCGGCAGCGAACTAAAAAAGTTTTTTTATTCGCACTATCAATGAAAAGATAGAGGCTTTCTTCCAAAATCTTCCGAATAGAAATAGATGTAGAATGCTGCTCAATCTCCTGCTCATCTTGGAGGAATAAAGAGCGGGATAGGTCCGAAGGTTTCTTCACGCATCACAAGCATATCGTGATTTACGCTACCGAGGAGTGCCGGCTGAAAAAATAATTTCCCGTTATTCCTTTTAAAATAATTGAATATTGAGTCAAAAGTTATTAACTTTTAGACAGGATTTTACAATATAATTGCAACAGACGGTTTAAATAATTTATGGAGACTAATTGAAATGAGCGATGATGTCAGGGTAAGTGTGGAAGAAGGACTTTCGAGGATAAAGCCGGATCAGATGACGGTTATAGTTGAAAGAGCTCGCGAGCTTAAGATCGGCGGCAAGAATCCGGATATAGACTCACTCAATAAATCCATTTTTAAATCTGATGACGCTGTGAAATCGGAAATGCTCTACAGGATTGGAGATAATCTGATTGATAACGGAGAACACGAGATCGCATTATCCCTTCTCGAAGCTGCCGGGAGCGGGATGAAGGGAACAGATCATGAACTGTCTTTGCAATATTCGCTCGGTCTTGCTCTTTATCTTAACAGTCGACCGAATGAATCCATAGAAGCGTTTTCAAGCTTGCCTAAAGGTAAAATCGACGAGGAGCTCCAACCGAAAGTTTATCATTATCTCGGGCTCTCTTATTTTGATACGGGAGATTTCGAAAATGCGATAAGCAACCTGGAAAGTGCGACAAAAGAGTACGAGGCGCAAAAATCGTACGAATCAGCAGCTCACTCAATGGAAGACACAGGACGGGTATATCATGAACAGGGTGAGTATGACAGCGCTCTGAAAATATTTGATGAGGCATATGATTTTGCGAAAAAGAATATGTTGGAAGGTGAATTACTGAATATCTCGGCGCTTCGGGGATATGTTCTATCGGAGTTGGGCAGGCTGAGACCCGCTGCGGAGGCTCTGGAGTTTTCGATAGGAGACCGTACAGACCCGTATGATACAATTGACCGGATGAAGCATCTCGCTCAGATATATACCTCGTTAGGTTCATCCGATAAGGCGGAAACTGCATATAAGGAACTTCGGAATATAGCTGAAATGGTCGGCGATAAAGAGGAAATTATCAACGCTTTAGATCAGCTCGGAAACCATTATCATTCAGCTGAAAAGTACCGGGAAGCAAAGGAAACATTAAGAATGTCGTACGCCCTGCGAGTGAAATATCAGGAAGAGAGCGGAACGGAGTTTCCCGGAAGCTGGGAGTTCTGTCAGCTGCTCGAAAGGGTTAATAAGCTGGTGGAGTACTTAGAAGCAGATTACTCCGATAAGCTCGGTATTAAGCCGCATCCCGCATATGAGATCGATGAAAAAATGAAACAAAGCATGAAGAAGCTTATCGAGCTGCTTGATATGGGGATTGACGAACCGACCGCATATGCCCTGAAATATTCGGGTAAGAGTCTAAAAGACGCTACAAACGATTTCCAAAGAGAATACATTAAACAGATATTAACCATGTACAAGTGGGAGAAGGGCCCGACCGCAAAACATCTCGGAGTCTCCACGAGCAATTTATATCATTATCTTTATAAGCTGGATATAGAGCGATAATCCGTACAGGTTCAATATTTAACAGCTTTTACTTGCGTTTTACGCACCGTTTCTTATATTAGAGGAGACGAAAGCAGTGCTTGAAAGGGAAATAAATGAAAGGTGAACTCACTACTGATTTAATGAAATCAGATGATCCTTTAGCTAAAGGAATAGATATTACGGTAGAAGCTTCGGGTTACGTCTCGCAGCTTATGGAAAAAGAGGGTAAGGGAGGGTTCGGATTGAGAGTGGGTGTGAAAGGCGGAGGTTGTTCGGGTCTTCAATATGAGCTCACATTCGAAGATGAGGCAAGGAGCGACGAGAAGATATTTAAGTCGAATGGGATGAGAATTTTCGTTGACCTTAAAAGCTATCTCTATCTGAGAGGTTTAACGCTTGATTATTCCGGCGGATTAAACGGAAAAGGATTCGTTTTCATGAATCCAAATGCGGTGAAAACGTGCGGGTGTGGAGCCTCTTTCGCAGCCTGAGTAGGTTTCAACTAAATATGAAAATAAAACGGTTCTTGATATCAAGAACCGTTTCTTGTTTCACGCTAATTTAGATTGGTATTTCCCGACTTCGGCATATAAATTAATGTGCTATGCAATCAATACGCATCCATGAACACGGCGGTCCGGATAAACTAATTTACGAAGAGGTTAAGGAACCCGCTATAGGGCCCGGAGACGTTCTTGTAAAAGTAAAAGCGTGCGCCTTAAACCATCTCGATATCTGGGTTCGTTCAGGTTCAACAGGCGCCGATTACGGTCTTCCGAGGATTCCCGGTTCGGATATATCGGGCATCGTGAGTGAAGTCGGAAGCGAGGTAGAAAGTGTTAAGTCCGGAGAAGAGGTGATCCTCTATCCGGCGTATTATTGCGATACCTGCGAAGCGTGTTTGGTTGGAAGACAAACTCTCTGCGATTCGTATGCGCCGCTCGGAACAAAATCGGACGGTGGAGATGCAGAATACATTTCCGTGCCGGAGCGAAACGTTATACCCAAACCTGAGAATCTGGATTTCAACGAAGCAGCAGCTTTTCCTCTTGTTTTTCTTACAGCATGGCACATGCTCGTCAGCCTGGGTAAAGTCAAGGAGGGTGATAAGGTTCTTGTTCACGCTGCCGGAAGCGGAGTCGGGATGGCTGCAATACAAATTGCGAGACTGTTTTGCGCGCGTGTTTATACTACTTCTTCGACCGATGAAAAATTGGAGAAGGCTAAGAAGCTTGGAGCGGATGTAGTTATAAATTATGAAAAAGAGGACTTTCAGGATGTGATATACAAAGACAGCGAAGGTGAAGGAGCCGACCTGGTAATTGAGCATATCGGTCCGGCGACATGGTCGGACAGCATACGCTCTCTGAAGAAAGGCGGACGTTTGGTCACTTGCGGAGCTACAAGCGGCCCCGTTGCGGAAATCGACCTGCGCAGGATTTTCAGCCGCCAGATCTCTATATTCGGTTCATACATGGGATATGTTTCGGAGCTCTTCGATGTACTGAGGTATATAAACTCCGGCGCGTTGAAGCCGATTGTTGATTCTACTTTTATGCTCAAAGATGCAGCCGAAGCGCATAAGCATATGGAAAGCAGGAAACAGTTTGGCAAAATCATTTTAAACCCATAATATTTTGAGACAAAATGACTGATAACAGATATGACATTGTAATACTCGGAGGAGGACCCGGCGGTTACGTTGCTGCCATCAGGGCAAATCAATTGGGCATGAGCGTTGCTCTTGTGGAAGATAAAGACCTTGGCGGAATCTGCCTGAATTGGGGATGTATTCCCACTAAAACACTTTTGAAAAGCGCCGAGGTGTACGATCAGATATTGCACGCCTCCGACTATGGAATGGAAGTTTCCGGCACTTCTTTTGACATGCGAAAAATTGTAAAACGAAGCCGCGTGGCTGCAGAGCGGTTGAGCAAGGGTGTGGGGTTTCTGATGAAAAAGAACAACGTAACGGTGTACAATAGCAGGGGTTCGTTGAACGCTGACGCAAATGTCGTTCTTTCGGGCGGTGAAGAATTGAAATCCGAAAACGTCATTATCGCTACAGGCGGTCGTCCGGTTACAATTCCGGGCATAGATGTAGATGAAGAAAAGATCATCACCAGCAAAACTGCCATGACGCTCGAAGAGATTCCTAAAGACTTAGTGATTATAGGCGCCGGAGCCATCGGCATCGAGTTCGGGTATTTTTTCTCGACATTCGGTTCAAAAGTGACTCTCGTGGAGATGATGCCTCAGATACTTCCGGTGGAAGATGCAGAAGTAGCCAAGAGCGTGGAGGAGTCGTTCTTAAAAAGGGGAATGAACATCAGAACAAGCACGGCGGTTAAAAATGTTGAAAAGACCGCTGACGGAGTGATCGTCACAATCGAAAAGGATGGCAAGGAGGATGAGATATCCGCTGATATAGTTCTGAACGCCGTAGGCGTAAGGGGGAACATTGAGGACATAGGATTAGAGGAGGCAGGAGTCGAAACGAGCGGTCGGTTCATCGATGCCGACAGCAGGTGCAGGACAACTCGTGACGGTGTGTGGGCAATCGGAGACGTAATAGGACCGCCGTTACTCGCCCATGTGGCTTCGGCAGAGGGTATCGCCGCTGTCGAGATTATGGCGGGAAAACGCGATCATGGAATCGATTATTCCTCTATCCCCGGCTGCACATATTGCCAGCCGCAGGTAGCAAGTTTCGGCTTGACGGAAAAAGCGGCGAGTGAAAAGGGTTTGAAAGTTAAAGTAGGGAGATTCCCTTTTAGAGCGAACGGAAAAGCGCTTGCCATCGGACATTATGAAGGGTTTGTAAAAACGATCTTCAGCGAAGAAGACGGGGAGCTGGTCGGAGCTCATATTGTAGGAGACGATGCAACGGAGATGATAGGAGAACTCCTCCTTGCGCGAACCCACGGCGCGACTTATAAGTCTATAATGGAAACAATTCACGCGCATCCGACATTGGGAGAATCGATACCGGAAGCCGCGGGAGACGCTTATGGTGAAGCGACTAACATCTGACAAAGCCCGAAAAATAGTATCCGTCGAACTCGGGTCAGTTCCATTTGAAACCGCGTTAAAGATTCAGCATCAGCTGATGAACGATAAGAAAAACGGCATGGAGGAAGATTACCTGCTGACAGTAGAGCACCCGCATACATATACCATCGGCGTAACCGGTTCATTGGAAAATCTGCTTGTGGATGAGGAGTATCTGAATTCCAACGGGATAAAATTGCAGCACATAAGAAGAGGCGGTGATATAACCTATCACGGGCCCGGACAGCTGGTGGCGTATCCGATACTGAATTTGAACAATTACTATAAAGACCTGCACCGTTACCTCAGGGATCTGGAGGAGGTGCTGATATCGACCGTGAAATATTTCGGGATAGTTGCCGGAAGGGAAACTGGTTTAACCGGAATTTGGGTCGGAGATGAAAAGCTGGCGTCCATTGGCATAAAAATGTCGAAGTGGATAACCATGCACGGCACTGCTCTGAACGTTTCTACTGATCTTTCATATTTTGATAATATAATATCGTGCGGTGTCAGGGATAAATCGGTGACCTCTATGTCAAAAATTTTGGGAAAGAGACTCGGCGTCGATGAAGTCAGCCCTGTTTACGTAAAATCGTTCTCAAAAGTTTTCGGCAGTGACATAGTGAAAAATCTAAGGGATAACCTCCTGCCCGAGCGGAAACCTGATATTATGCGTGAAGAATTGACATCTTCAATCTCGATAGGAATCTGATAAGATGGCGATTGAAGAAATGGTCGAAAACTTTATGGAGCGCAGCAGGCTTACCACTCCCGACCAGATGATCGAAGCATATAAACTCATGTTGATATCCCGGCGGCTCGATGATAAAATGCTCACAATGATCCGTCAGGGGAAGGGGTTTTTCCATATCGGGGGAGCCGGTCACGAAGCTGCCCAGTTAGCGGCTGCGTTTAACTTGCAGAGCAAGAAAGATTGGGCGTTCCCATATTACAGGGACGTGGCGTTTGTGCTGGGACTCGGGATGACTCCCGAGGAGTTGATGCTGTGCTTCATGAGCAGAGAGGACGATCCTAATTCCGGCGGGAGGCAGATGCCGGCTCACTATGGTCATCGGGAGTTGAACATAGTTTCGCAGTCAAGCCCGACAGGAACGCAGTACTTACAGGCGGTAGGCGTTGCGATGGGAATGAAAAAAAGAGGCAGCGAGGAGGTCGTATATGTTTCCTCCGGCGAGGGAACGACGAGTCAGGGGGACTTTCATGAGGCGCTCAACTGGGCTTCGCGCGAAAAACTTCCCATAATTTTCTTTATCGAAGATAACAAGTATGCAATCTCCGTACACATATCGGAACAGGTTTCGGGCGGCTCGGTGTATAATATGACGAAGGGGTACGAAGGTTTATCGAGATATAAGATGGACGGAACCGATTTTACTTCTTCAAACAATTTAATGAAAGAAGTGATCGGCAGGGTGCGGCTCGGAGAGGGACCCGCTCTTGTGGAGGCTGAGTGCGTCAGGCTGCTTCCCCATTCGTCTTCGGATGACCAGAGGAAATACCGTCCGGAAGAGGAACTCGCTGCCGACATCGCCAATGACCCGATAGTAAAATTAAAGGATATCCTTTTACAGGCGAAAGTTCTGACTGAAGAAGAAGAGGCGTCGTTAAGAGAATCGGTTTTGGAAACCGTCAATAAGGCGGTAGAATATGCGGAAAGCAGGGAAGAATCCGAAAGCGATACCGCCTCCCGGTTCGTCTTTGACGAAAGCGGAAAAACTGAATCATTCGAGTACGAAAAAACCGAACCGTCAGGGGAGCCGGTGGTTTTAGTGGACGCAATCAATCACGCTCTGCATGAAGAGATGGATCGTGACGGGGATATACTCGTATTCGGTCAGGATATTGCAGACGGAAAGGGAGGCGTCTTTACGGTAACCAAGGGTCTGTCGACGAAGTTCGGTTCCGAGCGTGTTTTCAACAGCCCGCTTGCGGAGTCAAGCATCGTTGGAGTAGCGATCGGATTGGCATTATACGGATTTAAACCGGTTGTTGAGATACAGTTTGCCGACTACATCTGGACGGCAATGATGCAGATACGGAACGAACTCTCGACTATGCGCTACCGCTCCAATAACGCCTGGGAGTGTCCGGTCATCCTGAGAATTCCATGCGGCGGTTATATACACGGCGGACTTTATCACAGCCAGAACATCGAAGCGTATTTCTCTCATATTCCCGGATTAAAAATTTGTATGCCTTCCAATGCGGCTGATGCGAAAGGACTTTTAAAGACTGCTATCCGCGGTAACGATCCTGTTCTATTCCTCGAACACAAGGGAATTTACCGTCAACCGTTCGCGAAATCACCTGAGCCGGACGCAGACTATCTTGTTCCGTTTGGAAAAGCCAGGATAGTCAGAGAGGGATCGGGTATTACAATTGTAACGTATGGAGCGTTGGTCAAGCGGTCGCTCGACGCCGCCGAACGGTTGGAAAAAGAGACAGGCGTCTCCGCCGAGGTCATAGATATAAGGTCTATGGTTCCGCTCGATATGGAAACGATTCTCGGTTCGGTCAGAAAAACTGCGAAAGCGCTTATCGTACATGAAGACACGCTGTTTCAGGGATTCGGAGCCGAGATCGCCGCGCAGATTTCCGAGAACGGATTCGATTTTCTCGACGCTCCGATACGCCGTGTAGCAGCTGTGGATACTCCGATTCCGTATGCTCCGAAGCTAGAGGATTTCGTTCTTCCGAACGATGAGGACATTTATACCGCCTTGAAATCACTTTCAGAATATTGATCCTAATCTTGCCCCATTCAGGTCTTAACAGTGGCTAAGCTGCATGAATATGAGGGAAAAACTCTTCTTGAAGAGGCTGGTATCGGCGTACCGGAGGGCGGCGTAGCAAAAACTCCCGATGAGGTTTTTGAGATAGCCGGAAAATTAGACTCACCGGTGGTTATCAAAATGCAGGCATGGACTACGGGAAGGGCTGAAATGGGGGGCATAAAATTCGCCGACACTCCCGGGGAAGCAAAATCGAGATCGGCAGAAATTCTCGGCACTAAAGTGAAAAACTTCACCGTAGAAAGCGTGCTCGTCGAAAAGAAACTCGACATAGCGGAGGAATTCTACGCCGGTTTGATTATTGATGATAAGTCGAAAAAACCTGTTATGATCTTTTCTTCCGTGGGGGGCACCGGAATAGAAGAAATCGCTGAGAAAACGCCCGATAAGGTAAACAGAATTTCGATCGATGTTGTGGACGGCTTGAAAGATTACCAGGCGAGAGATCTCGTCCGGCTTACAGGTATCAGCGGTAAGCTGCAAACGAAATTAGCCGGTGTATTGGTCAAACTGTTCAATCTTTCGCGAAAATATGAGGCGCGCGCTGCCGAAATTAATCCTCTCGTCATGACCGAGGAAGGTGAGATTATTGCAGCGGACTGCCGCATAACCGTAGATGATTCCGCCGTGTTCAGGCATCCTGAATTAGGGATCGAGATCGCACGCGAGTTGGACCGTCCCCCGTCGGAATTGGATAAGATAGCGTGGGACGTTGAAAAAGACGATTACCGCGGGACGTTTTATTTTATTCAAATGGCGCAGGGATTTTCGAAAGATGAGAATTATATCGGTTTTCACGGAGCAGGCGGCGGCGGTTCGATGATGTCTATGGATGCCTTGATCAACAAGGGTTTCAAGATAGCAAATTTCACGGATACAAGCGGGAATCCTCCCGCTTCAAAAGTTTACAGGGCAGCGAAGATAATACTCTCTCAGGAAAACATAGTCGGTTATTTCGGCTCCGGCTCCGGTGTCGCTTCTCAGGAACAGTTTCACTCGGCGAGGGGACTCGTCAAGGCATTCAGGGAATCGAACCTGTCGATACCCACGGTAATCAGGCTTGGAGGTAATCAGGAAGATAAGGCGATAGAGATTCTCACGGAGTACACAAAAGACCTGCCCGCTCCGGTCGAAGGATATAAAAAGGACGACAGCGCCGATTTTTGTGCGGAACGGATGAGTGAGCTTGTGGCGGCTTTCGAAGCTGTTTCAAACGGCGAGAAAACGTTTGCGCCTCCTGTACATGAAAAGCCGTATAAATTTGAGACTCTGACGGGCGAGATCTCTTACGACCATGCGTTATGCGCTGACTGCGAAGATAAACCCTGTATCGCTTCCTGCGGACCGGAAATACTTAAACTCGAAAACGACTTGCCTGTCCTCGCTATCAGCAAAGAAGATGCGGCGAAGGGAAAGTGTACGGAATGTCTCGCCTGTGAACAGGAGTGTCATTTCCATGGAAACGGAGGAGCGTATATCAGTCTTCCGATAGCGGGATTAACGGATTAAAATATATGGAAACAGCTGCAAACAGCTCTATGAATGAGCGTGCCACTACAGAAAAACTTAAGCGATTAGACGTGCATGATGATCTGAGAAAGGAGATACTGCCGTTATGCAGATTGCAGCGGGGGGAGGTCTGGGAAGACAGTGTGAACGGACACCGCGTCGGAGTTCTTGATGCGACCGATTCTTCCCACATTCGGAAGATCATGGATGGCGAAAAAACCGATCTGGCGGTTAATGACCCGCCCTATAACGTTGCAGTCGGAAATGAGAACACGGTCAATCTTTCGAAAATAGACATAGAAGAATATCTGAGATTTTCTGAAAAATGGATACGTAATGTAGTGGACAACCTCAGCGGGAACGCTCACTTTTATTTCTGGCTCGGAACAGATTATAAGGATAATTTTCAGCCGCTGCCGGACATTATGATTCTTCTTCGAAAATTTAAAGAACTCACTCCGCGTAATATGATAACTATGAGGAATCAGAGGGGATACGGCACTCAAAAGAACTGGATGTGGGTACGGCAAGAGCTTCTTTATTACGTAAAAGGCAAGCCGAAATTCAATATCGATGCGGTTTACACCGATATTCCGAAAATCCTACGGGGATATTATAAAAAGGTTAACGGCGAAATTAAGGATAATATTGCGAGGGGTAAGTCTGAAAAGATCAGGGCGGGAAACGTCTGGGTCGATATTCAACAGGTGTTCTATCGCATGGAAGAAAACGTACCCGGATGCTACGCTCAAAAACCGCTTAAAGCCATCGAAAGGATAGTAGAATCCGGAAGCGGTGAAGGCGGTCTTGTCACAGATTTTTTTGCGCACTCCGGCACCACGTTGATAGCGGGAGAAAGATTGGGTAGAAAGGTATACACTGTTGATAATGACCCTGTCTTTGCCGAAATGGCTATCAGGCGTTTAGAACGATTCAGAGAGACGGGAAAAACAGGCTGGCAGTGGAACAATCCGTTTCCGGAGCTGGATGAAAAACTTATTCGGGAAAAGGTGATTTAATTGTCAATCCTGATTGACGAGACAAAAAAAGTTATCGTTCAGGGGATAACCGGGCGTGAGGGGATGGCACGGACGAAGCTTATGATGGATTACGGAACAAGAGTTCTTGCAGGTTGCACTCCCGGTAAAGGTGGGCAGGAGGTACTCGGAGTCCCGGTTTATGACACGCTGCTTGAAGCTGTGGATGTTCATGGAGCGTTTGACGTGAGTGTGGTTTATGTGCCCGCTCCACTTGTGAAAAACGCCGCACTTGAGTCGATCGAGGCGGGAGTGAAACTTATTGTGCTGGTACCGGACAGGGTTCCTATCTGGGATGTGATGGAGATAGCGAGAGCGGCTGAACTCAGCGGGGCGGAATTCGTCGGTCCGAACACTCTCGGTATTCTGAGCGTTGACAGGGCGGTGTTGGGGATGATAGGCGGTAATGCAACTTCCGCGAGAGAATGGTTCAAAAAGGGTAACGTCGGTGTTGCTTCCCGAAGCGGCGGAATTACTTCATCAATCGGCTACTATCTCTGTCAGGCGGGTA
>JADFGO010000027.1 GCA_022567655.1 Candidatus Neomarinimicrobiota bacterium | reverse complement strand
CTTCTCACCCCTTTTTAACATATCGTCGATTGCCCGTAACGACCATGAGAGGTCTTTTTTTGCGAGATATTTTTCCAGATCTAACGGCGATAATTTTCTGGAGAACCCTATCGCCCCGATCACGTCATCTTCGTCGATGTTTTCCTTATCCCCTACATAGAGAGAAAGTTTTTCCATCTCCATGTCTATCGACTGGAGCGTATCCCCCGCATATTCGGCGATGAGTTTCGCGGCATTGGGCGATATCGACTTGCCTCTTGACTTTGCGAACTCGTTTATCCATGAAGGGATCTGATTTGAAAACGGCGTCTCAATCTTCACCCCGTAAACATAACCGCTCAGAGAATTGTACCATTTTCTTCGTGCATCGAAATTTAACGAGACGAGTATCACGCAGTTTCCCGGAATCGGGTCAGCGGCGTATTGCCCTAATTTTTTTAATCCCTCTTCGCTGAGACGCTGAATTTCGTGGATCAAAATCAATTTCTTATCGGAAAACATACTCGAAGTGGCGAGGGCATTTATAATGATATCGGGTTTATCCGAAGCCGCATGGAAAATCTCGGTAGACAGCAAGCCGCTCTCTTTTCCGAGAAATCTGTCCTTTATTTTTCGGGTAATTCTGTCACGCAGATAGGGATCAGCCCACGGTCCTCTACCCGCCAACAAGTATATAGGTTCGATTTCACCCTTATCAATTGCTTTTTCAGCGGCGCTAAAAGGGATCAGAGATTCTTTAGCCGATCTTTGAGCGGAACTAACCAAAATTATTCTTCAATCTCTTTTTTCTCTTTATTCTTTTTTATCGCTAACTTGATAGAGAAGGCAAAACCACCCCACACAAATCCTAAAAGTAATACCATCATAACAATTGTTCCTATTTCCATGCTATGCCTCTCCTTTAGACGTAAGCCTGACGAGAAGCTTGTTCAAAACCAAAAATAAGATCAGCACGATTCCCCATTGCGCAAGGGTTGTTCCGATGTTATAGGTATGAAACGGGTTCCAGATTGCCTCGGGGTCGAATTCAGTGGCAGACCGGTAGAACCACCAGCCTATCATAACGGCAAATTCGATCGGTATTAACCATTTAATAATATAAGTAAACCATCTCCCCACCTGAATGTCATTACCTTTGACGTTTATCAGCTCCACTCTGAATTTCTCCGCACCGTACTTTATAACTGCTAAAGAAACAAACAGTCCGCTCAGCATCAATCCTATTCCCCAAACCCAATCCTGATTGTTGAATATTCCCAGCGAGAGCGCGGATGGTATCCCGAGCAGAAATCCGCCGGTGCCGATTATGCCGATTGATTTCTTTCGACTCAGACCCATGTCCATGAGTATCCTCGTCGAAAGTTCTATCATGGCGAGCAGCGACGAAAATGCTGCAAGAGAAAGCGCCAAAAAGAATAGTATTTCGAAGAACCCTCCTCCCGGCATCTTTTCGAATAATTGAGGAATTACTATAAACGTCAAGCCGGTGTTCCCGGCTCCAAGCGATTCCATGGCTACCGATGCCGAAGCCGAGAGCGCAAAGACAGTCGGAATTACGGCTAAAGCCGCGAGCAGAGATGCGGAATTATTACCAAGCCCCGCTATGAATGAGTTTAGCACTATATCTTCTCTTTTATCCATGTACACCGCATATGTCATCAATAATCCCCAACCGGCGCCTGTCGACCATGCCGATTGCGATAGTGCCTCAAGCCAAATCCTGTAATCTTTCAATTTCTCGAAGTCCACGCTGAATAAATAGTTTAAGCCTTCTGCCGCTCCCGGAAGCGTCAATGCTCTTATCGCGGCTATGATCAGCAGCAAGAACAGAGACGGGACAATTATCTTGTTAGCTTTTTCAATGCCGCCCTTAACACCTTTGAAAATGACTATCGAACCGATTCCCATGGCGATCAGGTGGAAAAACACGGGACCATAACCGGAAGAAGTATACCTGCTCCATTCGGCGGCATGGTCCAGTCCGCTCAGTCCTCCCGTCAGTGAGAGAACAAAATATCTGATGCTCCAGCCCGTTACAACAGAATAATAAAACATGATACCCATTGTGCAGAATGCGACAAATGCGCCCATCCAGGCATACTTAGGACCCATTATTTTGATAAATGATCCGATCACCCCTTTCCGGGATTTTCTTCCCATCGAATACTCTACTATTATGAGCGGTATCGACCACAAAAACAGAAATATGATCCAGGGTATTAGAAAAGAGCCGCCGCCGTTTTGAGCGGCGATCCTTGGAAACCGCCATATGTTTCCGGCTCCGATTGCCATACCGAGAGATGCCAACACAAGCGCCCACCTCGAACTGAATATTTCCCTTTGCTCGCTCAATCTTTCATCTCTAGCAGTCAGATAATAATTAGCGTGGCGATTCCCGCACTGAAACAGTACCACGAAAAATAATGAATCTTTCCTCTTCTTATTATTCTCATCAAAATCCAGATTGCCGCACTGCCCGTCAGGAACGACGATAAAATGCCGGCGCCCGAAACCGTCATATTTATGCTGCCGTAACCGTTTCCAATCAGTTCAGTCAGCTGAAGCAGCGTCGCTCCGCCAATAGCCGGAATAGCGAGCAAAAACGAGAAACGGGCTGCCTCCTCTCCCGATACGCCGCTCAGCATTGCTGCGCTTATGGTGGAACCGGAACGTGAAATGCCCGGAAAAATTGCGAACGCTTGCGCCGCACCGATAATAAAAGCGCGCCCCGATCTGACTTCCGATGTTTTTTCGACCGCGAATTTTGTTACAAAGAGTATCATTCCTGTCACCAGGAAAGCGTATCCCACGAAATTCGTATCGTTGAAGAACCTCTCGAAGGAAGATTTAAAAAGAACTCCCACTATACCAGCCGGAACGGTAGCTAACAAAATCACGGATAACATCCTGAATCGCTTGTCCTCCATATATTTTCTCCGGAGGTTACCCGGCGAACGCAGCGCTCTGAACAGCGATCCGGACAATTCAATAACGTCTTTCCTGAACATAACTATGATACTCAATAGAGTTCCGAAATGAACAAATATCTCGAACGCGATTCCACTTTCTTCTATCCCAAGTATTTTTTGCATTATTACCAAATGGCCTGAACTGCTAACCGGTAGAAATTCTGTCAATCCTTGCAGCACTCCGAGCCACACAGATTCATTTAACGTCAATTGATTTTTCCTATAAATCGAAAAGTGAATTTATCGGCGATAGTCACCACTTGCAAGAGATTTTGAAGAGGTCAGGATTTACTCCTCCAACCGGATCAAACCCCACATCCTTCCGGCGAGTCTTCCCTCGCGGCGGTAGGAAAAGAAATTATCCGCATCGCACCTGTTACATATAGGACTGACCTCGATATTTTCCTGTGGAACGCCTGCCCCGACCAACTGCGATACCACCGCTTTTTTTAAATCAAGATAATATCCTCTTTTTGGAGATTGTGTCAAAAACTCTTCGTCAAATTGACTTGCCACCTCTTCTCCCACTTCGTAGCATGCGGCTTCAATCGAAGGTCCGATTCCGCAAATCAGGTTTGATTGTTCTGTTTTGTATTCTTCTTTCATTAAGTTTACCGCCTTCGCCGCTATGCCGTCTCTCGTTCCTTTCCATCCGCTGTGGACAACGCCGATTACGCTGTTGGCCGTATCAAAAAAAAATACGGGCAGACAATCAGCGCTGCTCACTATCAGCGACAAATCCGTTGATGACGTCAGCAGACCGTCGGTTCGGTCGTAACTGCCGGCAGCGTTTACAATTTTCACGTTTGTGCTGTGGACTTGATTTCCGATAGCGATTTTTTCTTCTGCTCCTCCTGCTGCCCGGAGAAACAACTTCCTGTTCGCGCGCACGGATTCCTCAGAATCCGAGCCGGAAAAACCGAGGTTAAGTTTCCCATTTTCGGAGCTATCGGTTCCGCCGGCGGAAGTGCTGAACACACATGTGAGATTATTATACCCGCTAAAAATGTCAAATCGCCAGCAGCTGAGATTTCCTGAAGAACTAATGGGCATCAGGGGGAGATTTAGTTTATTTTGATGATGTTTTTATCTACGAACTTCAGAATATGTACATAATTGTTAACGCGCTGCGATTCCCCTGTAAAATCAATCAGACCGGCTACGCCATTGAAATCATTTATCCTATTTAACCGCTGTATAAACAGCTCCCGTGTCCGGACATTATCTTTTATCAAGCGTAACACCAAATTTAGACAATCGTAGCCGAATATGTCAGTCCGGTAAGGGTCTTCCCCGAACGTTTCCTGATATTTTTTCCTGAGCTCCTCGAGAGCCTCGTTATCAACACCTCGATAAATATCAGATGAGAAGATCGCTCCGTCCAAGTACCGCGCAATTGCCTTGTCCATTAGAATTTCCTCATCATACCAGTTCTGACCGCCGAGTATCTGGGTCTTAAAATTCCAGAAAGCGAACTGAGGTGCGATGTATTTTATCTCGCCGAACTCGATAGGTAAGTAAAAACCGTCTATAACGTCCAAAACCACTTTTCCCGAGTCGATTTCCTCCATCGGTTTGGACAGCGCTGTCAGCATTTCCATTTTGACCGAATCCGTTAAAGTGGTGTCGGTTAATATATCAAATGAGTCGGGAGGCTCCTCTGTCGGATAGAGCTCCTCCTGAATGCGAAAGCCTATCCTTCTGAACTCATTGAACTGAAGCCTGAGATTTTTCGGCTCACCGTAATACCAGCTTTGGGCAACTATTTCGCCCCCTAATGCATCAATTTCCAGGGCAAAACTATCCGTCATCTGTTTCCCATAATCATTAGCGGGAGATAAAATTGCGATTCTCCGCAGAGAAAGAGAGTCGATCGCATATTTGGCAAGAGACCTCCCCTTTACGGTCAGGTCGGAATTTGATTGGAACGAGTAGAACCCGAGCCCGGCAATTCCATCCTTCGTTGCTGTTGGAGAAATCATCGGTAAGTTTCTGCTGTTCGCAATCGCCGAAGCAGCAGTAGCATTTTCAGACATCATAGGCCCGATTACGGCAAGGATCGATGGATCGTTTGAAAGTTTTAACATCAACTCGACGGTTTTAACCTGATCCGATTCGTTGTCGATTATGGTAAGCTTTACCTTTTTCTTCACCTCTTCAGGTTGTTCATTAAAAGCAGTTTTGATTCCCCTGAGTAGATTCAGACCGTTTTCCGCATATTCTCCTGTGAGAGGCAGCAGCACGCCGATATTAACCGCTCCCTCAGTTTCACGGAATTTCCCCTTGCTTATTCTTTTTATCTCCTCCTTGAACGGCGGGTTCCTGAATTCTGCTAAAAAAGATTTCGCTTCTTTTTTTGCCAGACCGCCGGCGCCCCTCAAGTAAAGATTTTCGGATAATTTGAGCGTAAGAAATGCCTTTTCTATAATGTTTAAAGTCTCGTTCCTTTGTTTTCGAATATCATCAAGAGTGATCTTGTTCTCTAAAATATATCCGGCGAGAGTCAAGCCCTTCGACCGTAAGGGCGCGCTTTTAGCGTTTACTGCAACACTGAGAAACTCGCGAGTCGCTTTAGGGAACTCACCTAATCGGTAATAAATTTCACCTAAATTATGCCGCGCATAGTCCGTGAGACTGTTGTCGGGATACATTAACAGGAAATCTTTTTGCACTTTTTTCGCCCGCTCATATCTCCCTAATTTGTACAAGGTTTTTCCATACATAAGATGAACTATATCCTTACTCGGATATTCGTACCTGATGCGAAAGAGGTTCTTGAATATATACAACGCCTGTTTGTAGTTTTCCTGTTTATACTTCTCGACTCCCTTTTGCGATTGATTTTCAAGAACGATCTCATCTATCCCGCTTTGAGCAGACGGACTCAGATACGCAAAGAAGAAGGCGATCAGAACCCCTGAAAAATAAATTATCTTATTCTTATAGTTCATTCAACCGTCACACTTTTTGCTAAATTCCGCGGTTGATCTACGTTGCAATTCCTCAGTACGGCAATGTGATAAGCCAGCAATTGAAGGGGAATAACGGTAACGATTGGAAGGAGATAGCTCGCTACTTTCGGTATGGGAATTACCCAGTCGGCAATATTCTTAATTGCCTCGTCACCTTCTGTGGCTATGGCAATAATTGAGCCTTTCCTCGCTTTTACCTGCTCAATGTTACTGATCACTTTATCGTAGGTTCTATCCTGAGGCGCAATCACAACGACCGGCATCTTCTCATCTATGAGAGCAATAGGTCCGTGTTTGATCTCCGCCGCCGGATAACCCTCGGCATGAATGTAGGAGATCTCCTTTAATTTCAGCGCCCCTTCAAGAGCAACCGGATAATTGAACCCCCTGCCGAGATAGAGAAAGTTTTCCGCGTGCTTGAATTTGCGGGCGATCTTTTTTATCTGTCCGGAGGCGTCAAGCGCTTTTTGAGCAAGTTCGGGGAGCTTGCTTATCTCTTTTACAAACTTCTTTCCTTCACCGATACTTATTCCGGCTCTCCTCCCCAACGCCTGTGCGAGCAGTATGAACACCGCTACCTGCGATGTAAACGCTTTTGTAGATGCAACGCCAATCTCCGGTCCGGCATGTATATAAACTCCCCCATCCGTTTCACGCGCTATACTGCTTCCCACTACGTTGCAGATTCCCAGCACGGTTGCTCCCTTTTTCTTTGCCATTCTCATGGCTGCGAGAGTATCCGCCGTCTCACCGGATTGGCTTACGACCAACACCACGGTGTTCTTATCTATGATAGGATCTTTATACCTGAACTCGGAAGCGTACTCGACCTCTACCGGAATTCCGGCGAAATGTTCGATCAAGCTTTCTCCTATCATAGCTGCGTGGTAGGAAGTTCCGCATGCTGTCAGGTAGAATTGCGAAGCGGACTGAATTTTCTGGAGAAAATCGCGTAAGCCCCCGAGCTTGGCGCTTCCATTTGCCCAATCCAACCTCCCCCTGATGGCATCGCGCAGCGTCTCACACTGTTCGTGTATTTCCTTCAGCATGAAATGCTCATAACCGCCCTTTTCGATCTTACCTAAATCCCAAATTATCTGTTTCACCTCTTTATCTACGGGCAGATTTTCGCTGTCAATCGTTTTAACCCCTTTGTCGGTGATAATCGCTATATCGCCGTCATCAAGATAAATCACTTCCTTGGTGAATTCGAGCAGTGCGGCGACGTCAGAAGCGACATAATATTCCTCACCCGATAGTCCCACTATTAGCGGGGGTCCGTGCCTCGTGGCAACTATCTTACCGGGATTGTCGCTCGACATAACCGCAATCGCATAAGCGCCGATCACTTTTGATACTGCTTTTGCCACCGCTTCTTCCAAATTCCCTTTATAAAAATATTCTATGAGATTGACAAGAACTTCGGTGTCGGTTTCTGTCTTGAACCTGATTTTTTTATCCGTGAGAAATTTTCTTAGCGAGACGTAATTTTCTATTATCCCGTTATGAACCAGTGCGATGCTTCCGTCGGAACTCAAGTGCGGATGTGCGTTAAGTTTGTTCGGAACTCCATGAGTCGCCCATCTTGTGTGTCCTATAACCACTGAGCCCAAAATACCGCTTTTAGCCACAGCGCGGTCCAGATTTTCAATCTTCCCTTTGTGTTTCGATACGGTCAGTTTACCGTTCGATTGAACGACTATGCCGGCGGAATCATACCCGCGATATTCAAGCCTGCGTAAACCGTTAAGCACCATTGGTACCCCATTTTTATTACCTACGAAACCGACGATGCCGCACATTATTTCCCCCTTATTCCCATTCTATTGTGGCGGGAGGCTTGGAGCTTATGTCATAAACTACCCTGTTTACTCCATCAACCTCGTTTATGATCTTATCAGATATCTTTCCGAGAAGCTCATGGGGTAAACGCCCCCAATCAGCCGTCATCCCGTCGACGCTTGTAACGGCCCTGAGGGCTATTACGTTGGAGTAAGTTCTTTTATCACCCATGACCCCCACGCTTTTGACGGGTAACAATACCGTAAACGCCTGCCACACCTTGTCATAGTAGCCGGATTCATGGAGTTGCTTAATAAAGATATCGTCGCTTAGTCTCAGAATCTCTAACTTACTCGGGGTCACCTCACCCGGACAACGGACGGCTAATCCCGGTCCGGGAAACGGATGTCTGCCTATTACGTCCTCTTTCAGTCCCAACTCTTTACCGATCTTCCTGACTTCATCCTTAAATAATTCCTTCAGAGGCTCGATCAGTTCGAAATTCATTTCCTCCGGCAAGCCGCCGACGTTGTGATGTGATTTTATCGTCTCCGAGGGACCCCTTACCGACCTACTCTCGATGACGTCGGGATAAAGAGTACCCTGAGCCAGATATTTATACTCACCGAGGTCATCGGCTATATCACTAAAGACATTGATGAACGTTCCTCCGATCAGCTTCCGCTTTGTTTCCGGTTCAGTGATACCGGAGAGAGCGGAGATAAAATTCTCGCTCCTATCGTAAAACTTGACGTTCACCTTCAAAATTCGATTAAACATATCCATTGTGGCGGCAGCTTCGTTAAGTCTCAAAAGCCCGGTATCAATAAAAACACAGGTAAGACTCTCTCCTAAGGCTTTTTCCAGCAAGACTGCCATCACCGTTGAATCCACGCCGCCGCTCACAGCGCACAAAACACGATCATCACCCACCTTTTTTCTCACTTCTTTTATAGAGCTGTCTATAAACGCTGCAAACGTCCAATCACCGGATATACCGCAGACTTTTCGAACGAAGTTATCCAATATCTGATTCCCGTGCTCGGTGTGTTTGACCTCGGGATGAAATTGAAGTCCATAGATTTCTTTATCCCTGTGTTTTATGGCGGCGAATTCGGAGTTCTCGGAAGAACCAAGCACCTCAAACCTGTCCGGAAGTTTTTCTATCTTATCTCCATGACTCATCCAGACGGTAGAGCTGCCGTTGAATCCATGAAAAAGAAGGTTATCCTTTTTAATGGTCAGCGACGATCGTCCGTATTCACGTTTATCTGCATGGCTTATCTCTCCACCGAAGTGTTGACTTATCAACTGCATTCCGTAGCAGATGCCAAGCACCGGAATGCCCATATCCATTATCTCCGGTGGAGCTACCGGCGCATCATCATCATAGACACTCGAAGGTCCTCCGGAAAGAATCAATGCCTTCGGATTTTTCCGTTCTATTTCCTCTATCGATGTATTAAAGGGAAGGATCTCCGAATATACTCCATTTTCTCTGATTTTTCTCGCGATCAGTTGAGTGTATTGCGAACCGAAATCAAGGATCAGTACTCTGTCATGCCCGTTCATTTCGATATCTTCCAACTTTCTATCAACTCAAGGTTTGAATAGTCCGTAAGGTCAAATTGGATTGGAGTAACCGAAACCATGTTGTTGTCCAATGCCGAATCGTCGACTGAGTCATCTTCCTTTATTCTAACCTTTTCACCTGCCATCCAGTAATACGATCTACCCCATGGGTCCTTTCTCTCGTCGAAAAATTCACGGTAAACTGCTTTTCCCTGCCGGGTTATCCTGACACCTTTGATCTCCGATTCAGGGACGTTCGGCACGTTAACGTTGAGGAGTGTTCCTACAGGCAATCCGTTTTTGAGAACCATGTTGACCAGTTTTTTTGCAAATTTTGCAGCGTACGAAAAATCCGGTTTTTTGTATGCGGCTAACGATATCGCTATTGACGGAATCTCGAGAATCATGCCCTCGGTAGCCGCGCTTACCGTTCCCGAATATATAATGCTGATACCTGTGTTGTTTCCTAAATTAATGCCTGATACAACGATATCGGGTTTTTCTTCCAGCAGCGCCCAAACGGCGATTTTTACACAATCTGCCGGTGTACCGCTTACCGCGTAACCGAAAAACTTACCCCTTTTATTAACTTTTTCGACTCTCAATGGGTCGGACAGGGTTATAGCATGCCCGACGGCGCTTCTCTCCGTATCCGGAGCTACCACCGTAATATCACCCATCGGTTCAATCGATTCAAACAGGGCGGAAATCCCGGGAGCGTTTATGCCATCGTCGTTAGTAAGAAGTATTTTAGTCATTGTTGAAAAATCTTATCAGCTTTGATACCTCCGATTTCATCTTTGAACGCTCGACTATCATATCGATAAAACCCTTTTCAAGAAGAAATTCCGATCTTTGAAATCCTTCGGGCAAATCCTGACCTATGGTCTGCTTAATGACGCGCGGTCCTGCAAACCCCACAAGCGCACCCGGTTCAGCGATTATTACGTCTCCGAGCATGCCAAAACTCGCCGTGACTCCGCCTGTTGTCGGGTCGGTAAGAATCGAAATGAATAGCGGTCCCTCCTCCGAAATAAGACTCAATTTTGAGCTCGTTTTCGCCATCTGCATCAGCGAGAGTACGCCCTCCTGCATTCTCGCTCCTCCCGAACTGCTCACAAGTACCAGCGGACAGTTATTATCACGCGCGGCATCTATCCCACGGGATACTTTTTCGCCGACTACGGAGCCCATGCTGCCGCCTATAAATCCGAAATCCATAGCGCCCAAAATCACGGGATAACCGTCTATTCTCGCATGTCCGATTCGACATGCTTCCTTCAGCCCTGTTCTCTTCCTGGCTTCTTTCAACTGGTCAGAATATTTTTTGTTAGTTTTAAAATCGAGCGGATCAGTTGAAGTAAGATTAGCAAACAATTCGGAATAGCTGTTATCATCCGCTAAGATCGGTATGTAAGAATTACTCCCCAGCCTGAAGTGATATCCACATTTAGGACATATATGGAGATCCTTTTCAAGTTCCTTTTTGAACAGAATCTCCCCGCAGCCTTTGCACTTGATCCAGAGATTGTCCGGCATCTCCCGCTTTTGAGAAGTTCGAAGCCCTTTTTGCACTCTTTTAAACCAGTTCAATATTCAAACTCCGGTTGAAAATGATCAATTACCCACGGATCAGGAAAACATTCGTATTCGACATCCTGAACCCATGGGAGGTCATTCTCCCTCATTGACATCATACTGATATCTGTTCCTGATTCCATTTCAGAGCCTTAAATTGCATTTTATAATCAGGTTCAAGATTCGCCAATTCGGAAACCTCATCGTTGGACAGCATCGTTTCTCCTATTTCCGCAACGCCTTCAGCTATGGGAGCTGATTTTCCTTCATTGAGAGTTTCATACAAATCCGCTAATGGTTGAGCGTCTATAGATTTGTGGCTGTCCCCAACGAGAATCGTTCGCTCAGATATCTCTGAACTAAGCGAGGATTCGGGTATTATTTTATGAGCTTCGAGCTCTACATAACGGTTTGATTTCATTTTATACAGAGCCGTATGCAGATATCCCTTCTTCGCTCGAATCACTGGCTGAATAATTACTCCTTCCTCCTTAACCGTTCGGGCGGCAGCGGGTAGGGTGGGGACCGCTGCTATCTTCAGGGAATAGGCAGTGCATAGCCCCTTTGCAAAAGCAAGCCCCACTCTCAGCCCTGTGAGTGATCCGGGTCCGATAGAGATTCCTATACCTTCAAGATTGGACAAATCTATATCCGCTTTTTGAGTCACATATTCAACTACGGTCGAAAGCGGGGTCGAACTGCCTTTATCCGCTTTCTCCATAGTTGAAGACAATATCGATCCATTATCAATAACGGCAGCGCTGCAAAATAACGAAGCTGTGTCAATAGCCAGCAGCATCAATCAATCACTTTTTCCGGGAGGTGAATTTTCAGTTCTCTCAAATTTTCGGCTGCCTGCTCCTGATTAATGTAAACCCATATAGCGCTTACGGGGATAACTTCTTTTACTTTTTCCGCCCATTCTATTATGCAGACTCCTTCCCTTAACAGATAATCCCCGAACCCGGTTGCAAGAATATCGTCCGGACCGGATAACCTGTATGCATCAAAATGGAATACCGGCAGCTTTCCCTCATATTCGTTCAAAATTGTAAACGTCGGGCTTATAACAGAATCTGAAACTTCCAGCCCGTCGCAGATTCCCTGTGTGAATATGGTCTTACCCGCGCCGAGTTCGCCTGTCAGAGCGACGATGTCGCCGCTGTTCAGTATCGAAGCGAGATTTTTCCCTTCTCCGTGTGTCTCTTCAGGGCTCAGCGTGCGGATGGTTTTTATCACCCCTTTACTTTTAATGTCAACATTCATCACTTCGCCTTTAACGTCACTACGGGTAAAATCATCTCTTCAAGCGATATACCCCCGTGCTGGAAAGTGTCCCTATAGATATTAAAGTATTTATTATAGTTGGTCGGATAAAGGAACAAATAATCGCTTTTTGTAAATATGAAATTCGTGTTAGCACCATATGACGGAAGATTCCATTCAGAAGGATCGCTTAACATATATGCTTCCTTCGGATCACACTTCAGGCTTCTTCCGTATTTATACCTCAGTCCCGTCGAAGTCTCTTTGTCTCCTATTGCCTGTGTTCCCCTTTTAACCCTGATACTACCATGATCGGTAGTAAGCACAACCGTTTTGCCCATCTGCGAGAATGTCTTAAGCACCTCGAATAACCAGGAATTTTCAAACCAGGAACGTGTGAGCGCCCTGAACCCGGATTCATCCGGAGCGATCTCCTTCAATACTTCCGACTCCGACCTCGTATGAGTCAGGATATCGACAAAATTTACAACCAGACATATCAACGGTACTCCACCGTACGTAGGAATCTGTTTTTCTATCGCCTTTCCATCCCTCGCTGTAAGGATCTTTGAATATTTCGCAGCAGGCTTGAGGTCAATGTTCAGCCTCTTGAGCTGATCCCCGAGATACATTTCCTCGTGGCGGTTCATCGATTGTTCATCGTCCCATGCACTCTTCCAAACCTTCTCGTGTTTGTCCGACAGCTCCCTCGGAAACAACCCGCTGAATATAGCGTTTCTCGAAAACGGCGTTGCGGTCGGTAAAATCGAATAACAATATTCTTTGGAAATGTTGAAATATTCGTAGATATGCTTTTCAATCGAAAACCACTGGTCCGTCCTCATACAATCTATGATGAGGAATACGGTCTCTT
The DNA here is from genome assembly GCA_022567655.1 of Candidatus Neomarinimicrobiota bacterium. NCBI lineage: Bacteria > Pseudomonadati > Fidelibacterota > Fidelibacterota bacterium. The sequence continues at coordinate 8,915 of JADFGO010000027.1, read as the reverse complement.
TTCCCTCTTTTAACAGGGGGTATATGTATTTCGAAAACAGGTCCAATGAAAGCGTTGGGCTGCCGGTTCTTTCTTCACTGACCCAATCGGAGTAGTTCTCTATCACGAAACTTGCGAAAAGTTTATTGCATTCCCTTCTAAGTTCAGAGAGCATACCGGAAAGATTTGCATCCTGAAATTCATCGAGTTCAACTTCCATTTCCGATAGCTTCACGTGGATGTCGATCCAGTCATCTACCGAAGGATTTTCGTCCATCATATCGCCTATTGCGCGGAATTCCCTTACGTGGTCTCTTGACATCTTTTCCGATGAGATTCTGTTCCTTTCCAATATCTTTTTGCATGCGAGTAAAATCTGACTCGGATTGACAGGCTTGGTCAGGTAATCGGTTATCTTCCCTGCTATTGCCTCTTCCATTATATGTTCTTCTTCATGTTTAGTTATCATGATTACCGGGAGTCCGGGTGAGATCTTTTTCAGTTCTTCCAATGTTGATAATCCGTCTCTGCCGCTCATCATCTGATCCAATAGAACGATATCGAAATTTTCCTCCCCTACATGTGATATAGCATCGTCACCGTTGGTTACCCCCGTAACCTCGTATCCCCTTTCTTTGAGATACATAATGTGAGGTTGGAGCAATTCTATCTCATCGTCCGCCCACAATATTTTTCCGCGTACCATCTATCTCTTTCTTTTCGTTTAAGCTATAACAAGCTTATAAAAGTATGCAAATATTCGTCATCAGTCAACCATTTTCAATGACTCTGCCCGGTGTTATATATAAATTGTAGCGATTAAATCAATAAAATGAATAACTCTTGAGGTGGTTTACTTCGTTGTCATTACGTATTCGCCATGCCAGTCATACGGCGGAGGTGATTCCTTAAACACTTTACACCTATCAATATAAGTAAGGGAAGGACCGTCATCTTTGATGATGTCCAGACCCATTTTAAAGTTTTTTAATGCTTCGTCCCATTCTCTGTTCCAGTACAGATTAATGCCTTTTTCAAAAAGATCTCTTAATTTTTTCATGTCTTCGGACAATTCACCTTTTCTCGCTAAGAGCTCATAGACATCAATCGGAATCACTTTTCCTTTTACTACCAATTTATCAAGAGGTCGAACCTCAATCTTATCTTTTGTAAGGTCGTAGGTAGATTGACCGATCATAATTTTCGAACCATATTGCTTATTTGCTCCCTCGAATCTCGATGCCTGATTTACCGCATCCCCCATTACGGTATATTGAAATCTTTGTGCGGAACCCATATTCCCAGCGCTGACATCCCCGGAGTTTATGCCCATCCGTACCTTTATATTGACGTTAAATTCGTCCTTAATCTCCTCTCGTAATATATCGAGATTCGCTTGCTGATCAAGCGCCGAGAAACACGCTTTCCACGCGTGATCCGGATCGGGCATGGGGACGCCGAAATCGCACATTATTGCATCGCCCTCGTATTTGTCAACATATCCGTCATATGACATCAGAATCTCCGTCATGGGTGAGAGATAGCGGTTTAAAACAATAGCAAGGTCTTCTGCGGATAAATTTTCACTTATCGAAGTGAAACTCTCAACGTCGGAAAAGAACATGGTAGCCGTCATTGTCTGACCTGAGAGACCGAAGGCGTCCGGGTTATCCTGCAAATGCTCCAGCACTTTAGGGCTTACATAAGTGGAGAACATATTATTTATCTTGCGTTTCTCTCTCTGCTCTATCACGAACTGATACAGTATATTTCCGCCGTAGGTAAGCACGAGACCCAATAGAGGAAGTACAACAGGTACCAACACCGATTTACCGAATTCGGGTACACCTATAACATGCGGATTCCCCAATGTTTCTAAAAAATTATCCGTCAGGAACAAATCGAGCATATTTTTTAATATCCACAGATAATCCCTGAAAAACAATCCGATGCTGATATCCGCGTAAAGCAGCGCTATGAAAAATAGAACTATCCCTCCGAATACGGGACCCAGCCACATTAAAAAGCCATAAGAAACAATACTCAGAATTACCAGCCAGATCAACTCCGTTCCGAATCCCAATTCCTTGATGTAGTTGGCATCGAGAATCGTCTGAATTGCATGCGCGTGAGTCTCCATACCGGGCATGAGCTGCTGAACGCCCGCATAATTAAAGAATGGTGTTTCTTTCAAATCCAAAACGGTCTCGACAGCAACCCCGATTATCACTATCTTATCTCTGAACGGACTCTCCTGACCCATTCCAATCGAAGCCATAAATCCGTCCTCGTAAAAAAGTCCCATCCAATCGGTGTCTTCGATTGGATCCTTCAGAGTAAATTCCTCATCGTCCACCACTCCCGATACCGGGTACCTGTTAAATGTCTTCCAGGGACCATAAGGAGGGATGGGTCCGGCATTTGACGGCGGACCGTAATAATTGACCAGGAAAGTATTGGTATTACCCTGACTTCGAATAAGTAAATCACCGTATTTTAGTCCCTCTGCTGTGGGTACGAGTCGTTCATCATCGGGAATATTCAAATAGGCCTTTATCGCTTTCAGCGGCAGAGAGAGATACAATGTCGAATCGTTAGAGACCTTGGAAAATATCATACCTTTTCTCGTTACGCCGTCTTGATCTTTAACTTCTCCGACAAGACCTGTTTCAGCGCCGGCTTCGAGCAATTTGTCAATCGGATATGCCACATAATCAGGAGGTATTCTTGTTTTTTCGATTATATACTTAGCGGCAAGGACGATATGGCTTCCTTTAGCGGTTGCGTTCCTTATCGCTAATGCGAACAACGAATCGCCGTATGCGGATTTGCTGTCTTCCGAATCGAACTCAATATCAAAGACGATGACAGCCGCGCCTGCTCTCGTGAGATTATTGACTACCCTTGCCCAAAATTCTCTCGGATACGGATATTGATGCGGGATTAATCTCCACGATTCGTCATCAAGGGATACGATAACTACATCTAAGCTGTCCTTGGGAATCGGGTCGGATGCGGTTATTCCCGAAAGAGGCCCGCGGGTCAGAAATCTAAAATCGATTAACGTTAATTCAGCTACTTCAAGGGTGCCGGCAAAACGCATCGCCAGAACAATTAGAAGACCGATCACCGTTATGACCAAGCCGACTAAGAGTTTTTTGGTTTCTATCTTGGGAAGAGTCAATTATATCGCCTGTTTATTCCTTATGAAACTGACTTACGTTTCCACCTTCAGGAAACTACACAAAATTAAGGTATCAGACGATTTAGGTCAACTAAAACGATATAGAGTATCTCGCCCTGATTATATAATCGTTAAACGTTTGGGCAGGCTTGCTTCCAATCGCTTTCTGATTTCGTATGGAGTAATCCGCATTCGCGAGTATAGATTGTTTATCGGTTATCTTATATCTCGCCCCGACGCTAAGCCTGTTCTCAGTGAATTCAACTCCACCGGACGTTGTTGAACGCTTGAGGTTGCCTAATAAAGTCAATTTCTCGTCCAGCATCAGGTATTCACCCCCGAAACCGAAGACCGTGTATGTGAACGCGTCAGCTCCGGCGGATTGATTTCTATTCGTCAAAAACTGCAGCTGGCTCTTGAACGGGATATCGTACCGTGTGTTTACAACAATTGATAACGAGGTAGAACTGTTTTCGGATATAACATACGACGAATCACGGGTCTCCCTGAAGTCGTCTGTTCTCTCCGAATTCGCTACGTTAAGGTTGATACTGTGTTTGTAGCCAAACGCATTTAAGTCATATCCGATAGAGAAGGTGGAGGTGACCGTAGAGTTCAGCTCACGGTTGTCCCTCGTGATCTTTGTTATAATCGGAACATTATCAATTATATCTTCGAGAGTTTCCGTGAATATCGTATCCACGCCGTTATCACGTTCATAACTCCGCACGTTCAAGCTTATGCGGGGCATGTCCCTTCCGGGATAGATCGACAGACCGCCGTCAAAAGATGTTGTTACCGTGGTGGTCTCTTTGTTATCAGCCAGGTTATTTTCTATTCTTTCGAATCTCAGGTTTACTATCAGCTTGTTGTTCATTAACCTGATTCTGTCGGAAACGTTAAAGCCTTTGAAATCCTTCCGTATAAAAGGATTTGCCAGGGAGTTATATTCGGCTCCGACATAGCGATAACTTGCCCGGATGAACTGTTTGAAAAAACTAAACTTAAAGCCCGCATTGTATGAAAGCGAATTAAGTCCTCTGGGATCAAGTGGAATAACCGATTGGTTGAGAATAAAAAAACGTTTTAAATTAGCCGGATCGATCAGAATATCGGTACCGCTTATCGCTCCATCGGGAGGATTCTTTCTTCCATCGAATTTTCCGTTTCCTTCACCTTCATCATTCGTACCGTCAATACCGTCTAATCCAAAATCATCGAACGGTTCACCAGATTCCGACGGATCGTGCTCGCCGTTGTTATTGGCGTCTGTGAACGAAAATGTGCCGTCATCCTCTCCCTTATCACCTGTGTTCGGAAGACCATCCAAACCGTAATCGTCAAAAGGTTCAAAGAAATCCTTAAGACCAAAACCCTCGTCATCGTCCAATAGGGTATCAAGTCCCAGCTTTGTAAACGGACCGTCTGATATATCTCTCGCTAAAAGACTGAACGCCACCTCTCCATTAAAAATTATTCTGTTGTTGTTGAACCCGATAAATAGGTCGCTGCCTATTATCATGTTGTCCTGAGGTGTTTTTCCCAGGTCCACAAACACCGAATCCTCACCTGTTGCAGTTTTAAATACGTAGTCGAACCTCGTACGCGTCCTTGAGTTGGCAATGCCGTCAAGTGTGAGATTTGTTCCAATACGATCCAGATTCCGTGCACGTGCAAACGTGAATCCCCATTGGACTCTTCTGCTCGGACCGAAACTTGGTCTGATGGCGAAGAGATTTCTTCGATACGTGCCACTCCTGATTACGTCACCTACCGCTTCCCATGAACCGCTCTTATTAGTATCGGTAAATATTTCTCCGCTTGTATATGATTCGCTGGAATCCGCGTCTATAAAACTTTCGGTGATCGTTGATATCTCTGCAGGTATTTCTCTTTCAAGTTGCCCGAATACGGTGTGCAGATTGAAAAACCCGAGTTCAAGTTTACTTTCCGCCCCGCGGATTCTCTTACCGTATATTGTGAGAGGTGTCAGATTCGGATTTATATCACCGAATTTAACTTCAAGCCAGTTGGTCTTCATTCCGAACATAAACCTGTTTTTAGGCTGAAGGAGCTTATCTTCCTTCGAGGTTATATAGCCTGATCCATTGAAATTAACGAAATCATAACTTCCCCTGACCGACACACGGGAGGTCAATATGTCATCCGTTTTCCCCTGTATCTTATCGCTTCTTGTGTCGACAAAACCCCTGCCGTTTATTTTAAATTTACTCACTACTCTTTCGCCCTCTCTCGCTACGGTAAAGTCCCACTGCAGTGGCTTTAGCGGCTCACCGGAAATATCAGCCGATTCGACAATAACCGTTTTGATGCCCGGTTCGAGATTATCCGGCGCATATGTAATCAGTTCATCGGATAGGATGCTTTTGTCAGTAACGTCTATTCCGTTAAGGAAGATAGATACGGATGATATATCGAGGTTTTCCGTGTAGAATAGCGAGACAGCGATTAACACTTCGTTAGCCCTCGTTCTTGAATTAGGCTCAGGGCTTAACACTATCATATTTGCTCCTTCAACGGCTCCCTGCGCCCTGGCAGCTTCCTCTTTTTCAGCTGTTTTTTCGATTAACGTGGCTAAAAATATGGGTTGTTCATAGGGATTGGCTTCCGGGAATGCGATTTGTCCACCCCCCTCTAAATCAGCTATAATAAGATACTCAACACCCGCGTCTGTGACTTCATTTGCCGGTATGGTTACCGACCATAATCCGGATGACTCAATCATGCTGATCTCATTATAGGATTCGAACCCTCTCTGCCTGTATAAAAGATTAATTTCTAATACCCGAATCGTGGGGTTATCCACAGATGCAATAATTTCAACCTCCTTCCCAATCACAACACCCGCCGGCGGCGCGTGCAGCAGCTTGCCCTGAGCGAATGATAAGGTTGGAAATGATAACATCACTAAAACCATTAATACATGGCGTCTTAACCCTATGGACATTGCATCTCCCTGAACTAATTAGTTTATCGGGGTAGTTGAAGAATTTACAACTACCCCGAAAATATATTAATTAAATCTATGTATGAATCAGTAGTTTATAATTATTTCTTTAGAATCACCATCCGCATTCTCAAGTCTGATCCGGATCTGATTGCCTTCGTCCGTTTCGCCCGGATCGTCCGGTACTCCGCCTTCCGGCGTCGGCGCTACTACTATCGTTCCGTCTGAGGATGAGGTCGCTGTTTGTCCAACTCCGACGGTCACCGTCTCCCCGCTTTCCTTGTTTGTTACAATCACCGTACCCTCGATACCCACAATTTGATCACCTTCCAGTGTCACAATTATCCAGAAGATCGTTCCTTTCACCGATGCTACGGATGTCGGTGTGGTTATAGTGAATTCTCCGCTGCTCTGAGGAGATATTTCCGCCTTCACCTTCCCAAAACTCATTAGAATAGATTTATCCAAACCGGTGCTTGATTTCACGGCTTGGATCTCTAACTCCGAATTTTCCCTAAGCTTTAACAGTGATTTGTCATCAAGAAACATGAGGGCTAAATACCCGTCACTGTTGGTTCTGACCCAATCTCTGTCGTTCAGCTGTTTGCCGCGCTTGAGGTCAGGTTTATACTCTCCTCCGCTGACTTTGAGCTCAGTACTGCCCATAAGTTTCGCCGTAACGGCTATTCCCATGTTTGTATTACTCTGTCCATAGACGGCAACGCTGAAAATCAGTGTTATAATCGGAATCAGTAAATATTTATAATAAGATGTTTTCATAACTTTCTCCTTAACGGTGTCATATCTATTGAATTTCAAATTGAATTGCAGTGACTTCACCGCTAAGATAGCGCTCGGCGAGTTCCCTGAGGACTTCAGCTGTCGCGGTCTCTCCGTTAAGCAATATATTGGCAACCTCCGTATAACCAGCTAATTCTCCATCACCTGTAAACAAAGCATCGAATACATCACCGAGGAGCGTTTGAAGAGATGATATTACGGGATCCGTAATCACTCCTCCTGTTCCATCCGTATCCTCATCTTCACCGCTAATATCAGGAATTTTAAATGCAAATATGTCACTGTTGCGTTCCTCATCTCCGGCGGTAGTGACACATACCTTTTTAACCGACCAGACATATGTTTTTCCAAATTCCAAGAGCTTGGCGCCTGATAGGGGATATTGCAACGATGTGGATTGTAATCCTTCTCCGTCATCACCACCATAGTAGCCGCCGTCGTCCGGAAATGGTAAATTCGAAACGTCGTTTAGCGCTTCTTCAACGGAAGAGTGCACTGCGGCATCATACTCGCTTACACGGATGAAATACTCGCAACCTGTTGATTCCCATTGAAATATGGGGAAAAGTGTAAAAACTTCCACTTCGTCTTCTAAATAACTACCCGGACTCACGAGATCCAAAGTCGTAGGATTCGATATCTCCATGATCTTCGGATTTTCAAAATTGTATACTACAGAAGCGCCACTGAGAGAAAGAATCTCTAAACTGAAGGTATAAACTCCTGCCGGTAGTTTCCCCCCTTGGGTAACGGCTTCTATAAGGTCATCCTGAGTAGCGGCATCCGGTTCCCTTGTAATCGGCACACTGAAAGGAACTTCGTTTCCAATTTCATCGAAAATCTTTTTCGTACCGGAGTCAATGACTCTATTGCTGATGGTAATGGGGGCTTTGATATCGAATGCGTTCGTTTCCGCATATAAAATTTCTTCATTGTTTAATCCCAGGCTTGGCACGGTTGCATTCATCGTCAATTGCATCTTAACTTTTTGAGGATATTGATCAGCAGTGATCCTGTATTGAAAAATTAGAGGATTGCTTGACGCATCATCAAAGCTGAAATCTCCGATATAGAATATAACAATGTTATCCGGTGAGACTATTTCACTGACAGTGATTGTCTGACCGGAAGAAATGGAGCTGTTAAGCACTAATATCCAGGTAATTAAAACAACCTTAATAAAATTTGTATCCAATTTCATGAGCGCTCCTTTTTGCTATGCTGAGTAACTACTATTTTTACGCATAATGTAGAAATTTCATTCGCTAACAGCAGTGAGACTTATCACTTATCATAAAAGTTCCAAATTTATGTGTTCCTCATCACATTTTGACGGTTTAAACCGCACTTTTCACACTGTCAAAATATACACGAATGATTTATAAGTAGTCAAGACAAAAAAGCCCCACATTGCGGTGGAGCTTTTCAAAATAAAGACCCGGCGACGACCTACTCTTCCACCCCGCTGCCGGGGCAGTACCATCAGCGCTGGAGGGCTTAACTACTCTGTTCGGAATGGGAAGAGGTGTGGCCCCTCCGCCATAGTCACCGGGAACGCCTAATTCGTAATTATACAATCGAGAAACCTGTTTTAAGGGTAGGAGTAGTGTTGATTGACATAACCAAAAAGGAGCGGTCAAGCCTCACGGCTAATTAGTATCACTCGGCTGAACCCCTTACGGGGCTTACACCTGTGACCTATCAATCCTGTAATCTTCAGGAAGCCTTCAGATCTGATAAATCAGATAGGGACATCTCATCTTGGGGTGGGCTTCGCGCTTATATGCCTTCAGCGCTTATCCCTTCCGAACATCGCTACCCAGCGGTGCAGTTGACACCACAACTGGTACACGAGAGGTTCGTCCACTCCGGTCCTCTCGTACTAGGAGCAGCTCCTCTCAAATGTCCTACGCCCACGACGGATAGGGACCGAACTGTCTCACGACGTTCTAAACCCAGCTCGCGTGCCACTTTAATGGGCGA